>JBJXFC010000308.1:0-2753 GCA_046153915.1 Flavobacteriales bacterium | reverse complement strand
GATATGAAATGCAGATTGGTCAGCCACGTGTACTTGTGAAAGTAGTAGATGGTGCCAAACAAGAGCCCATCGAAGAATTAACCGTTGACCTTCCAACAGAAATGACCGGTACTGCAATTGAGGCAGTAACGCGTCGCAAAGGTGAAATGAAAAATCTGGAACCAAAAGGAGATCGCACCGTGTTGGAGTTCGAAATTCCATCACGTGGTATCATTGGTTTGAGAAGTTACATGCTTACCGCTACACAAGGTGAAGCCATCATGACACACCGTTTCAAGGAATACCAACCGATGAAAGGAGATATCGCCGGACGTCTAAGTGGTTCGTTGATCAGCCTCGAAACCGGAAATGCCATTGCGTATAGCTTGAGCAATCTCCAGGATCGCGGCAGATTTTTTGTAGAAGCCATGGAAGATGTTTACGAAGGTCAAGTAATTGGCGAACACACACGCGACAACGATCTCGTGGTAAACGTGACAAAAACCAAACAGCTTACCAATATGCGTGCAAGTGGAACAGATGCCAAAACAGTAATGGCTCCGCCTATCAAATTCACATTGGAAGAAGCATTGGAATACATCGGTGCAGATGAATATGTGGAAGTAACGCCTAAGAGCATTCGCCTCCGCAAAATTTATCTCAACGAGAATGATCGCAAACGTTTTGCGAAACAATTCCAAACAGAATATTGATCTATTTGATCTCAGAAAAAAGGCCACAGTGATGTGGCCTTTTTTATTGCCCGTCATTTTTTCAATATCAAATTATATTTGATCCAATGTTTCAACGCTACTTTAGTCGTTCCCCTTTCATCTCATTCCTGCCTCTGGCATTGTTGTATGCCGTTGTTGTGATGGTGCGCGGAAGTGAAGTGGTGTATGGTGATGAAGAACGTTATCTCAAACTGGCAGAAAATCTCTGTCGTGGATTTTATTCTCCGCCACCACCAAACATCAATCTGTGGAGTGGTCCCGGATATCCTTTGATCGTTGCTCCTTTCATCTACTTCGGATTAAGTCAATTTTGGATAACGATTTTGAATGTCGTCTTTCAATATCTATCTGTGGTATTTCTATTCAAGGCACTGCGCATTTTGGCTGATCTTCGCATTGCAGCGATTGCATCCATTGGCTGGGCGTTGATGTACAATGCATGGTTTTGGGAAATGCCTCTGGTTTCCACCGAACCGCTCACTGTTTGTTTGTGTTCCATGATCGCTTTCACTTTGCTGAAGTCAAATCTTTCTCCAGAGAAAAAAACAAATAATCGCTTCGTATTTCTCACCGGAATTTTACTAGGATATCTTGTTCTCACCAAAATTATTTTTGGCTATGTGCTGCTCGCAACACTTGGAATTTCTCTCATAGCATTTTTGATGAAGCGCACTGTCATTCGTTCACAATTGATGAAGATAAGCTTGTATGCCCTTTTGATAAACGCACCCTATCTGATCTATACTCATTCACTCACAGACAAATTATTCTATTGGGGAAATTCTGGTGGACTTAGTTTGTATTGGATGAGTACTCCCTTTCCCAACGAAACCGGCGACTGGCATGGATTGGAATTGTATCAACCCGCGCAGAAAAATTCAGAAGTGGCCATCAATCATCAAAAAGACTTCGAATACCTGTCTCAGTATACAGGAGTACAACTCGACGATGAACTTAAAAAAATAGCTGTGCAAAACATCCGCGAGCATCCATTCAAATATCTGAAAAATTGTATGGCAAATGCATCGCGACTTTTGTTTGATGCACCGTACTATTTTGCCTCACCAACTAAAATGTATGTGTTTAGAATTTTGCCCATGTTGGTCTTTTTGCCTTTGCTCCTATTCGCCATTTGGAAGTTGCTGACGAATTTCAAAAATGTTCCGGGCACATTGCGTTATTTGATTCTCCTGTTGCTGTTTTATTTTGGGCTGACTGTACTTTTAAGTGCTTACCATCGACAGTTCTATGTGATGATTCCGTGGATGATTATTCTTATCGTTTACGTTTTCTCCTTCCGAAAAAAGACAACTCTCAATCAGGGCTTGTAAACACGGATTACATCATCCGCAAAAACTTCTTCATAGGGCAACTGCATATCGCCTTCGTATTTATTCTTCAACACCACGATAAAATCCAATCCATCCGTTTTCAAATCTTCGATATACTCCACCTGACTTAATTTTTCTGACGAACAAAGCCAACCCTTGCGATGTGCGAAATACATGGGTGTTGGTACAAAAGGAGAGTTGATAGCAATGAGATCATCTCGCTTCATTATGGCATCCAATTTTGCTTCGAGTGTGAGCAATTGTGCTTCACCCGGTTTGATTCGGAAATCATGGTATTGATTGAGAATTCCTTCCAGAACAATGGCTGCAAGAAGCACAAATGCTATTCGTTGGTTTTTCATTTCACTCAACCCAAAAGCAGCCAGAATGGCCATTACTGGGACAAACGGAATGAAATAATAATCGTGATGGAGTGAATTGTATCCTCCTTTGAAGAGCAATAAAACAAATGGAATAAAACACAAAAGTGCAATCCACAACCACAAAAATTTCTTTCTAACAAATGCCATCACAATCCCAAAAACCATGATGGCAAATCCAATGTATTTCAAAGCAGAAGTACAGAAATAATAAAATAGATTTCCGGGCTCATGTGCAATTGATTTAAATCCTTCCGAAAAAGATTGTCCCATAAAAAAATGACCCGTACCAAAATGGGCATTTAGGTATGGAACCCAACTGAAATACC
>JBJXFC010000293.1:0-21601 GCA_046153915.1 Flavobacteriales bacterium | reverse complement strand
CGTTTATTTTGGTCACTATATTATTCCAATGCTTGGTCCGGGTGAAACAACAACACTTATGTTTAATGTACTTGCCACCAATGTTCAACCAATGCAAATTCAAAGTGTGTTGGGCAATTCGATTTTTAGTCCCACCCAATTGAATTCCTTTATCGGTGGATTGACCAGCTTCACTCCACAGGGCATTACCAGTTTGGCAGGAAGAACCGGACTCGCCACTGGAGGACTGTTGACTAATTCTTTATTAACCGGATTGCTTTCAGGATTGGTAACGGGCACAAATGGTGGTTCGTCATACAATAGTCCTGGTTTTCCAAGCCCGAATTATACATCAGCAAACGGACCAGGATCCAGTGGTGGAGGTCCTCCGGCCGGCTGCGTGGGCTGCGGTAATCAGGGCGGTCCGGTCAACAATGGCGGTGCGGCTCCCGTAAGTGGTGGTCAGCAGGTGGCGGGAGCGATTGTTTCACCAATCATGCCCAACGCACCGGGGAATCCTCAACAGCCCTTTGTTCCTGCACCTGAAGATGAAGAATGGTCTCAGGAATTGTTGGATGCCATTACGGATTTACTCTTTGATGGTTTGAAAGATGAAATGGGTGATGATTTGGATGATGAAGACAGTGATGAAGAGCCCGAGGATTTAGATACACCTGAAGGCGGCGATTGCGGACCACTGCCTCCGGGAATTGAGTGTTTACCTCTTGTTCCAATCGACTCGGATGAAGATGGCGATCCCGACAATGATGGTGACGAGGATGACGACGACGATCTCAATTTTGTGTCTGGCTTTGATCCAAACGCGATCTATGGCCCCGATGGATTTAACATGGAAGAGTACATACGCCGCAACAGAAGAATGGAGTACCTGGTTTCATTTGAGAATGTGGATACTGCTACCGCCAATGTTGTTGAAGTGCGGGTAAATACAATGCTTGACACCACAAAATTTGATCTTTCCAGTTTTCGATACGAAGCATTCGGAGTTGGCGAACAGATTTATGCACTCGCCCCTTTCCGCGATAGTTTTGTAAGTGAAGTAGATCAGTCATCCTTCCAAAACTGTTTGCTTCGCGTAACGGGTAATGAGCCGGATAGTACAGGGCATGTTCACGTTTTATTTGAAAGTTTAAATTTGGAAACACGCGATCTTATTGATAACCCGGATGACGGCTTTTTGCCACCCAATGTGGATGCACCATTTGGTGAAGCGTATTTCATATTTAGTGTAATGCAGAAAGAAGATCTCAGTCACCTCACTGAGTTTCCGATGGAAGCCGAGATTGTTTTTGATGCGCTTGAGCCAATTGTTACTGAGATTTACAATAACACGATCGATGCAGAAGCACCTGAGAGTTTTATTACTGCCACAGAGGCCACCGTTTCGAATTCTACACTAGTACTTTATTTCAACAAACAAGATATGCACTCAGGAGTTGATTTTGTGGACTTCTATGCATCTGCTGATGGTGCGGCTTTCGAAAAAAGAGTGCGCACAAATAGCGACAGTTTGGTAGTGAATCTCGCTTACGGAGTGGTGTATCAATTTTACACCATCGCTACCGACTTCTGTGGCAATATAGAACTTGCTCCGGATGCCCCTGATGTTACCGTTACTTATGTTGTGGGAATAGATGAATCGTCGATTGCTTCAAGTGTCAATGTATATCCAGTCCCATCAACAGACGTGCTAAACTGCGAAGTAATGATGGTCAAAAATGCCGAGGTAACAATTGAATTTGAGAATATGTTGGGTGAAAAAGTAAATGTTGGAAGCACTGGCCAACTGACATGGCAGCAAGGCATCGGAAAGTTTAACCGTTCGTTTTCTATCAATGATCTCGCGAATGGTATCTACAATCTAAAAATAACAATGGATGATCAAACGATATCCAGAAGGTTTGTGAAGCAGTAATTGGTACACTATGTTTTAAACTGAAATTGGTGAGTTGAAAGACCGGATTCGAAAGGATCCGGTTTTTTCATGCTTGCTTAAACCAACCCCTGACTCAGCGCTTTACTGACCGCCTCTGCCACGCTGTGCACCTGTAGTTTTTTGTGAATGTTGCGCATGTGGGCATTGACCGTAAATTGTGAGATGCCACATTCGTCTGCAATCATTTTATAGCTTAATCCATTCACAAGATGTCCCAGCATTTCTGTTTCGCGTTCGGATAATTTGTAATCTTCATTTTGTGATGGAGTGATTTTACCCTGAAATACTTTGAGCACCTGTCTTGCCACGGAAGGAGTCATGGGTGCACCGCCATCCAGCACTTCTTTGATGCCTTTAACGATTTGTGCAAGCGAGGATTTTTTGAGGATGTAACCATCAGCACCTGCCGATATGGCTGCTGTTATTCTGGCGCCATCATCAAATACCGTTTGCATAATCACAAGAAGTTCGGGAAAGTTTTTCTTGAGAATTTTTACCGCTTCAATGCCAGTCATTCCAGGCATATCAATGTCCATCAACACCACATCGGGATTGCTGGCTCGAATATCTTCTACCAGATTAAGACAATTTTCAAACGTCGCTACACATTGAATTCCATCGCGTCCATTGAGCAAAAGCTCCAGACTTTCACGTCTGTCCAGGCTATCGTCAAATACTATTACACGGGATGGAGTCATAATGCAAAAGTTTGATATTCTTTATTGGTTTGCAATAGTCAGTTCTTTCTATGCTTTAAATTTTAGCCTGATTACTGTGCCTTTTCCTGAAGAGGATTGTATGTCAAGTTGACCTTTCAGGAAACTTGCACGTTTTTGCATATTCAATAAGCCATTGCCTCTTTTGTGATTGGCTACATCAAACCCCTGCCCATCATCTGAAATTTCAAACAAATAGCCATCGCTTTCGTGTACCATGCGGATGGTTATTCTATTTGACTCTGCATACTTGATGGCATTGTTGAGCGCCTCCCGAAATATCAAATAAAAATTTCTGCGCGATTCCATATTCAAACGGATGTGTTCTGGATTTTTGTCTACAACAAATTCCAGCTGAATGCCGGCGGCTTCGGTAAGTTCTGCTGCAACAGCGCGCATTCTTTGAACAACATCATTCAATTCATCGTTATCCGGGTTGATGGCCCAAACGATGTCACTCATACTATCCATCAACCGATGACTGCTTTCGCTGATTTTTGCAGCAATGGGAGATATATCAGGCAAATCCGTTTCTGTTCGTTCTTTTACTAGATCGCTATAAAGAGAAATGCTACTCAATGTACTTCCAATTTCATCATGCAGATCGCGGGCAATTCCATCCCGCACCGATTGTATTTTTTTCAGTTGATTGATGCGGTATTTATAAATTACCATGACGATGGATGCAATCAATAACACAACCAGTATGCGAAACCACCATGTTTGCCACCATGCAGGAAGGACAATGATTTTCATACTGCGGCCTGTTGTATTCCAAACGCCTTCACTATCGCTTCCGATAACGGTAAACACATATTCTCCCGGATCGAGTTTGGTGAAATTGGCCTCGCGATTAAATCCAGCTTCAATCCATTCTTCAGACAAGCCGATCAATTGGTATTTGAATTTGTTTTTGCGCGAGTTGGTAAATTCCAATGCCGCATACTGAATCGTCAACATGTCCTGATCGGGTTGAAGAACAAGTTCAGTAAGAACGGTTGGTGACATAGGAATATCGTCGCCAGGGTTTCCGAATTGGAGCGACTTATTACGTATACGAATGTCTGTGATGGCGATGTTTGGTGGATTATTGCTCATTAGCGCTTCTTCGGGATAAAAACTGTTTATGCCGTTTACTCCGCCAAAAAGCATTAGTCCATCGGGTGTTTTGAAATACGAGTGACGATTAAATTCATTGCTTTGCAGACCATCTTCAGTTGTGAAATTGCGCACCACTTGGAGCCAGGTTTGTTGATCGTTGTAAGAAGGCTGCAGGCAACTGATACCCGAATTTCCGCTTATCCAGAGCCTTCCCTTATCATCCGCAAGAATTCCGTATACAACATCATTGGGTAATCCATCTCTGGACGTGAATTTCTTAACTTCAAAAGTCTTCAGGTTTATACGGCATATTCCACCACCGTTAAGACCCGCCCAAAGGTAGTTTTCAGGATAGAATGGATCTGGAATCAAGGCGTATACCCGGTAAGGGCTAATGCTGTTAATGTCTCCGGGAATCGGGGTAATGGTGATCCATTCATGTGTGGATTTATGGAAACCAAAAACTCCCGCAACTGTTGCAAGCCACATATAATCTCCATTTTCGACAATCGAATTAATAAAGGGAGCTTCATGCAGACTGTTGAACTTATAGGGTAAAACAAAAGTTTCAGGATCGGAATTGGAGGAGTTAAAATGAATGAGCTTCGTAGCTGATCCAAACCAAATGCTCTTGTCGTGTGATTCGTATATGGGAGTAAGGCAGGTTAATCCATATTCAGATTCTGTATAAACAAGCTCGCTTTTTTTTTCATTGTAATCGAGAAAGAACAAATAGGAGCCAAATGCCATCCATATATTTCCTGATGAATCTTGCAACATCGCATGGCCGTCCAATAGACCTTCTGTGGAGTTGGGTTCAAAGCCAGTTGCGGGTAGGGATTTTGTTAGCCTTTGTTGGATTAGATCGAATTGCCATACATGAGTTCCTCCCATTAAATAGGCGGTGCTATCAGATCCCAGGGCAATGGAGTAAAAAGATCTTCCGGAATTGTCAACTGATCGGGAGTGATGAAACAACTCAATATTCGGATTGTATTTAAAAACGCCATATCCTGGAGTTCCGATCCACCAAAGTCCGCTCCGATCTATCAAAAAGGCGATGCCGTCGTAACCCGAGTTTACCGGCGAATTGGAGTCCGAAAGACAGTGCTTCACAAGTCTGGTGCTATTGTACTTGAGACAATACAAGGTGTCAAGTTGAACTTTCCAGATGTTTCCATCACGATCCAAATGACCCGACTGTTTTGGGATCATCTTGCTGGGAAATTCATTTGGGATTTGGCGTATGTCTGAGTTGATTTCGTCCCAAATCAGAATGTAATCTGTATAGAAAAGATACAAGAGTTTGCGGTCAGAATCAGCAATGATGGTTTTAAGACCAGAGTTTACATAGCGCTGAAATTCGGGCGCAGAAGACGACAGCGGTTCCAGTTCCAGGGTGTCTTTTAATCGTATGATATAAGGTGCACCATTGTATATGCCGATCATGCGGTCTTTTCCAAAAAGCTGAGCATGAAGCGTCTTGAGAGAAACATCATTTCCACGGGGATAGTGGCGAATACGAAAGGTATAAGTCTTGCCAATGCGCTCTTCAATAGTCAGATTAGCTTCATTTTGAAAACCGCCTTCAGTTTTTTGAAATTGAATAACATCAATTCCCTTTTCCGTGCAAATCCAGATTTCGTCATCCCCGTGCAGTGCCATCCAATATATCTGATTGTCTGATATGGCCCTATCTTGACCTTCACCAACATTAAAGTGTACAAAGACTTCAAGTTCTCTGATATAACATTCCACACCCTTGTTGATTGTATTCAGCCAGACATTGGTGTGTCTGTCTTCAAGAATATCACATGACTCATTCGACCCAATGCTGTTGCTGTCTTCCGGATTGTTGCGAAATGTTTTGAATTCGTAACCATTGTAACGGTTTAGCCCATCTATGGTGCTTAACCAAATAAAACCAAAACTATCTTGAAAGATGAAATGGATAAAGCCTTGAGACAAACCTTCGGAGTTGGAGATACGAAGTCCATTTTGAATTACGGAAGGAGCCAGAACGGATTGAGTGGCACATTGCGTTGAAGCAAATAAAAAAAGAATACTTAGAAAGAACGGCAAAAATCCACGGCAAAACCCCCTGTAGCAAGGGGTTTTGATAGCGTAGTTAGTTCTGACTATTGTTTTGGTATATGCCAAACATTCAAATTTGCTCAAAAATACAAGATTCAATTAAAATGAAGACGACAAAGAAATTATTGATTTTATGCACCCTTCTATCTTCTGCATTTGGGGTGAAGGCGCAAATTGAATATCCATTAGACAGTGCTTTGGTAAATCCACTGGCTTATCCCCGCGAAATTTCGGCCAATCGTGAAATTGCGCTGATCTGGGATGAAAAGGACGATAACAACGATTATAAAATGCGTCACAAATTCTTTGATGTGAATCAGCTTAGCATCAATGATATGAATAGTGCCATTGCACTTCAGACCAACAATCCGACGTATACATCTGCACCGGATAATGAAGGAAATCATCACATTGGAAGTTGCAGTGGTGATTTTAATGGCGACCAGATAGATGACTACGTGTGTGCAACGCAAGCCGCGGGTTTCGCTATCAATCTGCGTTCTTACAACGCCCAGATTCAGGGAACGCAAATGACTGTCAATCTTGGAGGTACCGGAAGCAACGCGGGTCCACTCACCATGACAGAGGGCGATGCGGGTTTCATGAGACTTGCTGCGGGTAATTTTGACAACAATCCCGACGACGAAATTATACTGGTCTATCGGCACGATGCTTCAGATGAGTTGTTGATTACCATGTATGATTTTGATGCAAATCTCAATCTTACTGAAGTGGCTTATACAACAGATGAATTTGCTTTTTTGGTGGGAGATTTTGAGTCGTTTGATATGATAGTTGTGGATCTCGATTACGACAACAACGATGAAATAATTCTTGCCTCTGCTCAATTGGAAGGCGGATATTACAAGCCTTTCGTAAAAGTATATGATGCTACATTCAGCATGATTACTGCGAAACAACAAACGTTTGTTCCAACCAATATTACAAGCAATGAACGGATGACCATTGCGTTGACCAGTGGTGATTTTAATAACGACTATATCAAAGAAATTGCACTGGCTTATGGAATCCAGGTGCAGGACAACCCGGGCAATGTGCCCGATACCTGGTTAAGACTTTTCCGCGTTGGAGATGATGTTGTGAATACTCCGTTTCCAATTGATTGGCTTGAAAAGACCGTGCTCCTGCCAGAGACTTATGAAACCACCAAAAGCATCAATCACCTCCAGAACCTTGACCTGGATGCAGGAGACGTGGACGGCGATGGATATGAAGAAATCGTTTTGGCAACAGGCGAAGAAGTTCAGTTGTTTGAAATAGCTACGAATTTTCAGATATCAACCTATCAACCTTTGGGAGCGACTTATAGCAATAGCACAGATGTGTTTTACGATCAGTTTGTTACTGTGGGCGACATGAATAATGATGGCACTGCCGAAGTATTGCTGGTGAGAAATTGGGTGGACGATGGAGATCAACAACAATATTTTTCCATTTCTGTTTATCTGTGGAATGATCAAACATTGGCATGGCAGGCGTTAGCGGCCAACAACGACCTTATGCCTATGTATTACTCAGGCACAGGAAACCTTCGTCAATACTCAGTTGTAATTGGCGATTTTGATGGCGACAACTTATTCTTTGGCGACTATGAGCATTACACCATTACTGATGTTGTTCAACCTATCATTATTCTAAATGCACCTCCAACGCATTCAGACAATGTGGGCGAGAATGACTGGACCGATGTCAATGGCATCTGGGAATCCGGAGACTGCAGCGGATTTACTTCGCATTACAGTGAAACAACCTCACAGAGTTTTACAGTGCAAACAACAGTTAGCAATGCATGGTCGGTTTCTGCTGGCGTGGAAGCAGGGTTCGAAGGATTGGTGGTGAATGCTTCGGCAAGTCTGGAGGCATCGTATGGCGAGAATTACACCAATACCAACTCCAATACCACCACTACATCCGAAGTAACGGTTACAACGACCTGTTTTGATGATGCGGTGTACGCTTCCATTGTGACTTACGATGTTTATGAATATCCGTTGTATGTGGGCGATACGTTGATTTGTTACGTTGTATCTGTTCATCCCAGAATGAATGATATTCAATACCAATGGATCAGTACGAAATCGGATCAGGGACAATATTTTGTTACAAAACACGAACCCGGAAGTCTGCTTTCGTATCGTCCTTTTAGTTCACCACAATTTAATTTTTCTGCAGAAGATGAGTTTAACGCTGGAGATAATATCAACCTGTCTACCACTATCAGCAATGCGTGGGAAGTAACAACAGAACAAGTTGCAGAGTCGAGCGCAGATACAGAACGAAGTATTGGACTTGCTACCAGTGGATCACTTGGAGCATTTGGTGTTACAGCAACCGTGAGTGGCTCGTATGACTGGACAGGGATTTCAACTCATGCATCCAGTGTTGGTGAAGCCATCGCTGTTGGATTGGATGTAGGTACCATGCCACTTTCCGCCGTGAATTCTTTGTATGCTATCAAACCTTACATTTTCTGGGGAGAAGGCAATGAGGTTGTATTGGATTATGAAGTAAATGCAAACGGACAGTTTTATCAAAACAACTATTCCATTCAGGACCCTGCATGGAATCTGCCCTGGAGATTGGACGAAGAACGCGGCTATACATTGGATGCACAAACCAAAGTGCGTCAATCAAAATCCATTTGGTTTGATAAAAAATTCCCTTCTCCGGGTGATACCATAACGGCTTATGCTCGCGTTTTCAATTATAGCCTTGTTGCAACCGAGAGTCCGGTAGAAGTGCAGTTTTTCTATGGAAACCCATACAATGGTGGAGTTCCTGTAACGAGTATCGATGGTGATGAAACAGTAACAACCGATTTGCCAATTGCATCTCAACAGTACAAAGAAGTTTCGATGACCATCGTTTTACCTGAAGATTTTCAAGACGATGGACGTTTGTATGCGATGATCGATCCGGATAGTGTGATGAATGAAGTGCACGAAGAAAACAATTTGTGCTGGAGAGCTCTTGGTCCATTCTTCCCCATGTCAAATGACGACTTTGAAGAAGTGGGCGTGGATGAATTGGTGAATGAAAATGAATTGATCTGTTATCCAAACCCAACAAGCGGTATATTGGATGTATACTGCCAGTTGGCTCGTCCGGGTAATGCAGAACTGCTGCTTTTCAATGCACAGGGACAACAAATCATGCAAAGAAACCTAACTGAAAAATCAAATGGTTTTGTTCACGAGCAACTTTCGATGGACTCATTGCCAGAGGGAGTGTATCTCATCCAGATTTCAACTGACAAATCGAAAACTACTTCGCGAATTGTAAAGAAGTAATTCATAATGTTTATTAGGTACATTCGAAAAGGCCGTCATAACGATGACGGCTTTTTTATTGGCATGTAAAATTTGTAAGTCCAATTAGGAAACAAAATCCATATAATTATCTGGATTGATAATATCAAAGGATGCCTCAGGGTAATTTGAAGAAAAGAATTTCGGAATTTTTACAGAGCTCTTTGCTGACCACTTGAACTCGAATGCATGCAAATGCACATTGTCCTTTTCAATCATATCAATTTCTTGTTTGTCGTAAGTGCGCCAAAAGAAATACTCTGTTTTTTTTCTTTTGTAATGCATGAATTTCAAACGTTCATAAAAGCAGAAGTTTTCCCACAATGGTCCTTTGTCGGTTCGTTTGTCCAAAGGTCTAAAATCACTTATGATGGCATTTCTTATGCCGTTATCCGTAAAATACCATTTTTGCGACTTTACGACTTCCTTCCTCAGATTGGAGCTATACCCACCGACTTTAAAAATGATAAATACTTTAGTAAGTAAGTCAAGATATCTCTCAACGGTATTCTTACTCATGCCCAAATTCCGGCCAAGTTCTTCCACAGAAACTTCCGAACCAACTTGAAAAGCCAACAGTTTGAGCAAGTCAAAAATCTTGGAAGAGTTTTGGATGTTCTCATACATGAATATGTCTTTTAAGAGATAGTTCTGAACCAGAGACTTCAGATAAATTTCCTTTTCATCCTCTGTTGGAAGAGTAATAACTTCGGGGTATGATCCGAATACAAGACGTTCTTCGAATTGTTGTTTTGTTTCCAGTGCTCCGTAACTTTCAAGTAACTCCTCCTGAGAAATGGGATAGAGCGTAAACTGAAAATTGCGTCCGGTCAGGGGTTCACCGGATTTGTTCATCAAATCAAAAGAAGATGAACCGGTTGCAATGATGGTCAGATTTGGGAAACTATCGATCATAAACTTGAGGTGTTTTCCAATTTCAGGCACGTTTTGGGCTTCATCAATCATAATCAGCGTATGACTTCCGATCAGGCGTTTGTAGTTCGCTGCTGTCCGCTTTGAGAGCAATTGTTGCACATCCATGTCTTCACCGTTGAGCAGGAGTGGAGGTTTTTTCTGTGATGCAGCAATAGAGCGCAACAATTGGGTTTTGCCAACACGTCTGCTGCCAAATAACAGGATGACTTTGTTGCTGCCAATTCGTTTTTCCAGATCCTTCTGCAGACTTCTGTGAATGGTTTCCATGAGACCTATTTTTCACAAATATAGTCCAAAAACGTTAATTCCGTCACCAAACTGACGCAATTAACGTAAATTCCGTCAGTGGACTGACGGAATTCGTGTTTTTACTCATTTTTTGAGCAAAACCAATGCGGGATGAATTGGTGGTACACTATGCAGCAAGTTTCCAGAATAACCTTATTGTTTGAGAATGGTTGCAACAGTCAAGCTCTTATTTGGATCACCAGACGTCACAACCACCTGATACAATCCACTTGCAAGAGCGCGCACATCAATATCAATTTTGTCAGCGCTAGAATTGTTGCTTACTTCCACAAGCGAAGAACAATCTCTTCCGCTTGCATCGAAGATTCGGATGCTGTTTGCGAAATTCAATGAATTCGGAATACTTAACGTAATATGGTCAAAGCAAGGGTTCGGAAACAGTTCAATTTCGCTTGAAGTGGAAGCCGTTTCCTGAACGTTGCTCTCAAAATCGCCGTTGTTTGACAGACACCAAAGAATAGATGAATGCCAGGAGGTTGTTATAATGTCGTCAAATTGATCGCCATTCACATCGACTGTTGTTATTGGATAAAACATTCCCGGTAGATAATTCATAGGCCATTGCATGGTATCGTCGAAGGAATAAGTAAAATCTTCCAATTGATGATAGAGTACCCATGGATTTGCGTCGACAAGAACATCTTTTCTACCATCACCATTTAGATCTGCAAATTTTATTCGGCCATAAGCGAATTCAGGCATTTCGAATTCATTGTTGATTATGGCCGGAGCAAAAGTTCTGTCTCCGTTATTCAGATTGAATGCAAGATTCGATCCGTCGGCATCGATGTAAACAACATCCATTAATCCATCCAGATTCACATCATGCGAGGTTAAACTTGCGTTGGATATGCCATACCCAATCTCGCTTTCACTATCGAAATTTCCTGCGTTATTCCAGACGATAGTTTTAACCTGATAATCAACATACCATTTTGAGAAAGCGATATCAGGCCATCCGTCACTATCAAAATCAGCTATATCGAAGGTGTGATAGGTATCGAGTATTTCGGTATGAGAGAATACACCATTGTTATTCCATGCTATATTGGTTGTATTGTATCCATACAGAATGTCGTTAAACCCATTGTTATCAAAATCGGCAATACCCGAAATGAAAGTGGCAGAGCCGGGAACATCAACAATAAATTCAGCTGTGATGTTTTCGGTATCGAAGCCAGTAAGATACATAATAGTATCATATCCTGAAGAGGTTACAAGATCATTCACGCCATCGTTGTTCCAGTCATAAATGATGAAATTGTAACTTAAGGCCCAAAGATTTAGATCAATCACTTCGTATGTAAAGTCGTTTGGATTGGAGGTAATATTTTTAATGTAATGAATCTTATAGTCTAATTCGTCAGTAAAAACCAAATCGATTCCGGGCTCATTGTTTAGCTCTGCCGCGGCAAAGGAGGCTGTTTGCCAGAATGGTTTATGCATTGCAATCAATGCATCACATTGCTGTGACTCAATGAGAAGATGGTTAAGTTGGTAACGATTGAAGTCAATGGAAATGAGGTCCATATCGCCATCCAGGTCATTGTCTAAACCCGCGCAAATTGAATATGCAACGTTTGACTCCAGTATTGTGCTTTTCTGGATGAAATTGTTTCCTTCCATTTCGATAAATTGTAGTTTGCCCTCGCCGGTTTCATAAGACAGAAAATCAAGGTCATTATCGGAGTCAAAGTCCAGAATGCGAATTGGGCCGAAATTGCCATTTAACTCTGAAGGACTATTCCAATTCGTGAATTGAAGATTGCCGGTATTGTTAAGAATGCCGAAACCATCATTGTAAGTATAGATTAATTCTGGTAGGTTATCTCCATTTAAATCGGAGATTTGACAATTATCCATAGGAAAGTAGATTTCAGCGGAAACAAACTCGAAGGATGAAATTCCTTGAAGAATAAAACAATCATCTCCCGTGACTGCAATCAGGTCCATTAAGCCATCGTTGTTCATATCATCAAACCCTTTCAATGAACTTACCGAATATGGAATAGTAGTAGAAAGTTCTTCCTGAAACATCGAACTTCCTGACAACATATGAAGTTCAAAGTCTTGTGAAAAAAGGATGTCCTGTGCACCATCCTGATCGAAATCGAAGCATTTGGGAATTCCTATTGCACCGGTTGTTGTGACAACAAAATGCTCAATCAAATTGGTATTCGCGTCATTCTCCAACCAAACAATGGTAAAGTCTTCGAAAAATTCCGGGTCATAATAGGCCAATATGTCGTCATCACCGTCATCATCCATATCGTCGAATCCAAAACAATTGTATCTGAAGTCATATGTCATTACATGCCTCTCGAAGTTTTGATTCACGAAATCAAAAGATGTCAGTTTACGATCCCGGCCTGTTTCGACAACAATCTCAAGTTCCGGATCATCATCCATCTGCATGGCTTCACAGAATTCAATGCGGAAAAGATTGTCTGTTAATTCGTAACCAGTGAAAGTTTGTGCTAAACAGTAATGGCTGCTTGAGATAATTAGAAAGAGCAGAATTTTCTTCATGAGCTTCAGGTTTGTGAAACGAAAGCTACATAAGATCTAAAACCTCACGAAATTTCCCCTTGCAAAAAACTGACATTATTATACACGTATCACCTTTGTTTCGGCAAATCTCTGTGAATCCTCTGTGTCCGCTGCGTCTCTTATGAAATGAAGCGAATGACGAAGGAATTCTGCTTCATTTGCGGTAAACCGAAACTTATGCCGGAAATTTGGCCAGTCCTTAATACAGTCAGATTCGAAATAGCCTTATTGCTTGAGAATAGTTACAACAGCCAAATTCTTATTTAGATCACCAGACTGCATAACCACCTGATACAATCCATTGGCAAGAGCACGCACATCCAGATCAATTCTGTCTGCAGTGGCGACCTTGTTTACCTCGATGAGCGAAGAACAATCTCTTCCACTTGCATCGAAGATTCGGATGGATTTTGGCACGGTTGAATTGCCAATACCATTTAGTGAAATCAAATCAGTACAGGGATTAGGATAAACCAGAATAGAAGATGTTGCGACATCATCCACCCCTGAGGTAACGTCAAGCGACATATTATCCACCGAAATCCAGGTCTCAATGCTACCACCACCAAGAGCGCCGATGTAGCCGGCTTTCACGGTAATTCTCGCCTCCTCAATTGGAAACATCATGGGCGGTATCGGCAGATCAACGTCCTGCCATTCGTCAATGGATTCTGTTGATGTCCAGATTTCACTGCCGATGATGGCGTCTTCATTCAGAAATTCGATCTGCACGGAAACTTCGTCATAGGGATCAAGATCAGGAATGTTGGTTTTTACAGCGAAATGGAGGTTTGTAGGAATGCCTGTAATTGAAAAAAGTGTCCTGGCGGTTTGTGGAGTTGCTCCTTCAAAACCTTGAATAGGACGCACGCGCATCGCCAGATTGCCTTCGAAGGCATTGGAATCCGGAATAGTTGTTGGGTATTCGAAGTAGTTATCTGTTTCCCAAAATTCCGGAACCCAGTCGGTAAGCTTGGAATTTCCCCAGGATTCGAAATTGCCATTTGGAACTTCTGCCTGGGCAATCGATGCAATGCCGCCCCAAAAGACTAAAATCACCGAAATAGTTGTTTTCATGGTAGTAGTTTATGCATCAAAGAGGCATTTCGTATCCGAAATGTTGCCTCAAACTCGTTAATTGGTAGAAATTACATTGTGTTTTGCAAGCACAACTTTTCTACAGAATGTATGTGTCAATTTGCGTGTCGTTGTTGGGCCAAATTATAAAGGTGATAGCAATGGGCGACATTTTTCACCAACGAACCACCCAATCAGAAACTGACTATATTTGATGGTCGTCACAAATTTATCACAGATTTGAACTATGAAAATCCTTTTAGTTGAAGATGAAAAAGAGCTCGCAGCTTCTATTTTGACTTTTATAAAAAAGGAAGGATATCTGTGTGAGACGGCAGAGGATTTCAATACAGGAGCAGAAAAGGGTGGTATGAATGATTACGACTGTGCCATCGTTGACATTACCTTGCCAGGTGGAAGTGGTCTTGACATTGTAAAATCAATAAAGCAACATCACCCTAAAACCGGGATCATTATTATTTCTGCGAAAAATTCGCTCGATGACAAAATTACAGGACTTGATTTGGGCGCTGACGATTACATCACCAAGCCGTTCCATTTGGCTGAATTAAATTCCCGCATTAAGTCTGTTTTAAGAAGGAGAAACTTTGATGGCAACAAAGAGGTGGTGATTGGTCGTTTGAAAGTTCTTCCGGAATCACAGGAAATTTACCTGGGCGATAAACCAGTTGAGCTTACGAAAAAAGAATTCGCTTTACTTTTGTTTTTTATTGCCAATAAGAATCGCGTTCTCACCAAGGAAGCCCTTGCTGAACATCTTTGGGGAGAAGAAGCAGACATCGCGGACTCCTTCGATTTTATTTATTCCCACATCAAAAATCTACGCAAAAAACTAAGCGCCGAGGGTCAAGACGACTTGATTCAATCTGTTTATGGTATGGGCTACAAATTTTCAGTTATATGAAATTACTCACACGTACAAGCCTTTATTTTCTGATCCTTTCAGTGGTGTTGTTTGTATTGGGAGGAGTGATTTTTTTCTTCTTGTTGCGACAGGATCTGGACGAGGATTTTACGGAAAACTTGTATATTGAAAAGGAGTACGTCGAGCAATTTGCCAAAGATTCGTTGCGACTTCCATCGGCCGAATTGCAAACTTCTATTTCTCTCAACTTCGAAAAATGCAATGCGGCATTCGACGATGTGCTCCGTGATACCTCGTTGATGAAACCGTGGGAAGAAGAATTGCAGCCTTTCCGTCAACTGGTGTTTTCGTTAAATCAGAATGACACCGTTTATAGGGTCACATTGGAGTGTCCAATGTATGAGTCTGACGATTTGATCGAGAGAATTGGTTGGTCTATGGCTTTAATAGCAGTAGTTTTATTGATCGTATTGTTTTTTCTTACGCGATGGCTTTCAAAAAGAATGTGGCAACCGTTTTTTAATACGCTTCAAACACTCCGGACTTTTGAAGTGATTGATAACAAAGTTCCCGTTTTTAAAGAAGAAAAAACATTTGAGTTTCAGGTTCTGAACAAAGAATTGCAGAGCCTGACCAATCGGATTCAATCGGATTATAGAAGCCTTAAACAGTTTACTGAAAATGCATCACACGAAATTCAAACACCACTAGCTATCATTCGGGCAAAGCTTGAACTACTCATGCAAACCAACAATTTGAATAATGAACAAATGCAATTGGTTAAGGAGACTTTCGAAACTACCAATCGACTTTCTAAATTGAACCAGTCGCTTTTATTGCTTTCCAAAATTGAAAATGGGCAATACCAGGATTCAACAATACTTGATTTAGAATTGCTCATCAACCAGAAACTGGAGCAGTTTGCAGAACTGATAGCACACCGGAATCTACATGTCGGGAAAAAATTTGGAGAGAATTCTGTTTTTAGTATGAACAGCCAACTGGCGGATATTCTTTTGTCGAATCTACTGAGCAATGCCATAAGGCACAATGTAGAAGGAGGTGATATATGTATTGATGTCGACAGTCGTTGGTTTATGATATCGAATTCCGGCGTTGAGCCCAATTTTGAACCTGAGAAAATGTTTGAGCGATTTCAAAAACAACACACATCTCATGAATCAGTGGGGCTTGGTTTGTCCATTGTGAAACAAATCTGCGACACAAGCGGATTTAGGGTCATGTATATTTTCGATAAAGGATACCATCGTCTTCGCATCGAATTCTGAGTCTCCAGATTTTCTACAGAATGTCTTGTTAAGATTGTGTTACAACAATATTCAACCGACATGATGATGAGAAGTACAACACTTTTTTTGTTTGGAATTTTGATGTGTGTTACATCACAAATGGCACTGGCGCAAGTATCCGATATTGAAATGGCTCCTACCGATTCAACTGCCAAAAAGAAAAATAAAAAACCCGATGTCCATATTTCGGGCGTTATTCAGGTGCATTATTTCAATGAGTTCAATACCAATGGAGACACCATTCGTGATCCCGATGGCTTCCGGGTTTTAAGAGCACGCCTCATTGCTGATGGTAAAATTTCTGACAAAATCGGTTATCAACTTATGATTGATCCGCGCGCTCCTGAACACGGCGGGTTGTTGCGTGATGCGTACATAGAGTTCTATCATCTCAAAAATCATAAGATTCGAATTGGACGACAAAAGACACAGTTTGGCTGGGAGAACAGGCAGTCAATTACACAATTGTATACCGTAAATCGTGCCGAAATGTCGGATGCAGTGTGCCGGGGAGAAAATTTGCGAGACAACGGTGTTGGTTTGCTCGGAAATATTCCAATCAATAAAAGATGGCGCATTGAAGATGCCATCACGTTTACAAATGGAACGCGAATGGATGTAACAGGGCCCTATGATTTCAATACAAAAAAGGCGTTATGGGGTAGGGTAGGAATGCGTTATAAAAAAGATGATTGGAATATCCGTTTTGGTGGATCGCTGGGTATCGGCGGATTGCGTTATCTCGGCGACACCATCAACGATGCGCGCGATGATATCTACGTCGATTTCAAGCGCTTTGGGGCAGATATGCAAGTCGATCACAAATACTTTTTTCTGGCGGCTGAGTATGGCGTTGGAACGGATAAGGCAGCCGACACATTGTACCAGGAGCCAGTAGGATATCAAATACAACTCGCGCTCAAAACGAAATGGAATGTTGGGCCTATGGTGAGGTACGATACTGCCGAAGACGAATGGAAAGTATTGACCCTTGGAGCGTATTATGGAAAACCACAGGACAAGTTGCGGGTATTGGTCAACTATGTATTCAGGGGAAATGTAACGGATATTCCGAATGGCCATGATGACAGGCTTTATATTCAAATGCAAATTGTTTTCTAGAATATTTTATTGATCACAAATCAATTTCCAACATTTCTACAAATTCTAATTCTAGCATTGTGTTAAATTCAAAAACCCAATTACATGAAAAAAGTAAAATTAGTTTCAATGCTTGTCGCTATCATACTCTTGGTATCTTCTTGCAAAAAGGATGAATGTCCTGTACCAACGGCCGTTCCAGAGGTGACGTGTGTCCCCGATGAGAGCTACAATCCAAATATTGATCCGTCAAACTTCGTTACAACAATAACTACGTACAACCCGTATTTTCCACTAATTCCAAATCGGATGCTGAGATTTGAAGGGTTAACCGAAGACGGCGGTGAAGAAATAATAGAGTGGATGGCCACTGGCGAAACGAAAATAATCATGGGCGTAACTTGTTTTGTTGTGAATGATAAAGTATGGGTGGATGGCGAAGTAGTAGAAGATACAGACGATTGGTTTGCCCAGGATCTTGCCGGCAACGTCTGGTACTTTGGCGAAGCCGTACAGGATTTTGAGGGTGGCGTTTTGGTGAGCACAGCGGGTTCATGGGAAGCTGGCGTTGATGGTGCTTTGCCGGGTATTCGTATTCCGGCCGACCCCTTTCCCGGGCATGTATACCGTCAGGAATATTATGCGTGCGAAGCAGAAGATATGGCGCAAGACGTTACCACCGGCGCAAGTGTTACCACACCCTATGATGCATTTACCAATTGTTTGCAAACTGAAGAATACACCCCTTTGGAAGCAGATGCACCTCACGAGTATAAGTTCTATGCCCCCGGCATTGGATACACTCGCATTGAGAAAATTGGCACATCTGCCTATATGGAGTTAGTAGAAATTATTGAATAATTGAGAGCGAATGGTTTGTGACAAGCAACTAAAGACCCACCGGCAGATGCTGGTGGGTTTCAATTCCTAAAAAAATAACATGGAAAGAATTGAAAATACAGAAAGAATTCAGACTCTTGTAAGAGTATTGCTTCTGGAAAGAATCTTCTAAAATAAATATCAATGAAAACGTACGCATTATTATTCACATGCATGAGTCTTGTTTGCTGTATCACTGCACAGAAAAAAATTACCGTTCCCGATGCTGTTGTGAACGCATTCACGGCGGCATATCCGAAAGTCACAGCGGTGGAGTGGGAACTGGAAGATGGTATGTATGAAGCCGAATGGGAAGAAAACAAAATGGAAACATCGGTTTTGTATACAGCCGAAGGAACCCTGGTCCAAACCGAAACAGAAATCGCTGTAGCTTCTTTGCCACAGTCCATCCAGGATTATGTGACCAAAAATCTGAAGGGACAAAAAATAAAGGAAGCTTCCAAAATTGTAGCAGCCAATGGCACTATCAGTTATGAAGCAGAGGTGGGTGGTAAGGATTACATCTTCGATTCCAACGGAAATCTATTGAGTACTGAAGAGGAAGATGAAAAAGATGAAGATAAGGATGACGATAGGGATAAGAACTAGTTTACATCCAAGTGTTGTTGTGAGGAGGTAGTCGTATTCCCGAAAAGTTTTCGCAATGGAATGAAGGACTCATCCAGGCCTAAACAATTGCATCGCATGCACCAAAAAAAACCACCAGCCTCAGCCAGTGGTTTTTCATTATTTCGATAAAACAATTTCTCCTTAAGCCACAACACCTTCATACATCTCCATCGGCGGACACGTACAAACTAGGTTTCTGTCTCCAAAAGCATTGTCAACACGGGCAACGCTTGTCCAGAATTTATTCTCGCGCAAACTGGCCACAGGATATACCGCTTTTTCGCGGCTATAGCTGTGGTTCCAGGTATCGCCGCACGCTTCTGCCGCGGTATGTGGAGCCATCTTGATTACGTTGTCGGCTTTGTCCGCAAGTCCGCCCTGGATCTCGGCGATCTCTTTGCGTATGGCAATCATCGCATCACAAAAACGATCGAGTTCTGATTTCGGTTCGCTTTCTGTTGGTTCGATCATCAGGGTATCTGCAACTGGGAAAGAAACCGTTGGTGCATGGAATCCATAGTCGATCAAACGTTTGGCAATGTCTGCAACTTCTACTCCGGCTTTTTTGAAATCGCGGCAATCCAAAATCATCTCGTGCGCCACGCGGTCATTCGCTCCGGTATACAACACATCGTAATGTCCGTTGAGACGGGCCTTCATGTAGTTTGCATTGAAGATCGCATACTTTGTTGCATCTGTAACGCCTTCACTTCCCAGCATTTTGATATAGCCATACGAAATCAACAAAATCAACGCACTTCCAAATGGCGCAGCAGATACTCCGTTGATAGCTTCATTGCCACCGGTTTTTACATTGGCATTTCCAGGTAAAAATGGAACGAGTTTTTCAACAACTCCGATTGGGCCCATGCCCGGACCACCACCACCGTGCGGGATAGCAAATGTTTTGTGTAGATTGAGGTGACAAACATCTGCACCGATATTACCCGGAGATGTTAGCCCTACTTGCGCATTCATATTCGCTCCATCCATATACACCAGTCCGCCATTCTCGTGAATGATGCGTGTGATGTCTTTGATTCCTTCTTCAAATACACCGTGGGTGCTTGGATAAGTAACCATCAACGCCGCAAGATTGTCTTTGTATTGCAAGGCTTTGGCCGCAAGATCTGTAATGTCTACGTTGCCGTTTTCATCGCACTTTGTTACAACGACATTGAGTCCGGCCATCACTGCAGAAGCAGGATTGGTGCCATGTGCGGAAGAAGGAATCAAACAAATATTGCGGTGTCCTTCGCCGCGACTTTCATGATAGGCCATGATAACGAGCAATCCAGCAAGTTCGCCTTGAGCGCCGCTGTTGGGCTGCAAACTCATTCCTGCAAATCCTGTACACTGACACAAATCGTCGTGTAGTTCTTTTAGAATTTCTGCATAACCTCCTGCTTGTTCAATTGGTGCAAATGGATGAATGTCGCTGTACTCTGGCCATGTCAATGGAATCATTTCACTTGTTGCATTCAACTTCATGGTGCATGATCCAAGCGGAATCATCGCATGTGCCAGCGACAAATCTTTGTTCTCCAATTTTTTCAGATAACGAAGCATATCTGTTTCACTGCGGTATGAATTGAAAACCGGATGCGTCATGTACGATGAAGTTCTCAGGAAAGGACCTTCCAACATAGCATCGTATTCAACTGCAACTTTTGTCGGGTTTGGAGTAAGGCAAGAAATAAGTTCTTGCAAATCCGCATCGCTTACCCTCTCGTGCAACGAAACACCAACGTGTCCATCGCCGAAATAACGCAGGTTGATTCCTTTTGATTCAGCAGCTTTGCGCACTGCATTTTCATCCGGCACCAAAACTTTCAGAGTATCGAAGAAATGCAAATTCACTTGTGCACCACCAATAGCTTTGGCCAGAGCAACAGCTTGCGAATGAATGCGTGTTGCGATTTTTTTCACACCATCTGGTCCGTGGTATACACCATAGGCAGCGGCCATTACAGCAAGCAATGCCTGAGCAGTACAAATATTCGAAGTTGCTTTTTCGCGACGGATATGTTGCTCGCGTGTTTGCAAAGCCATACGCAATGCCATGTGCCCAAGGCGATCTTTACTCACACCAATGATTCGACCTGGCATCACACGTTTAAAATCTTCTTTTGCGCAGAAGAATGCAGCGTGTGGTCCACCATAACCCATAGGTACACCGAAGCGCTGAGAGTTGCCAAAACATACATCAGCACCCCATTCGCCCGGAGGTGTAATCAACGTGAGCGACATCAGGTCCGCTGCGCAGGCAACGAAAGCACCTGTTGCATGAACACGTTCTGCAAATTCTTTGTAATCATTAATCTGTCCAGAGTTGTTGGGATATTGCACCAACGCACCTACGTACAAATTATCGAATTCGTGTGTGGCAAAATCGCCAACCACTACTTCTATCTTGAGGTGTTTTGCACGTCCTCTTAGTACGTCCAGTGTTTGTGGAAATACTTCCTGATCAACGAAAAATTTGTTTGCACCCGCTTGATCTTTCTCCTTGCTTACACTGTGCACAAACATGATCATCGCCTCCACCGCAGCAGTTGCTTCATCCAACAGTGATGCGCTTGCGATTGGCAATCCGGTAAGGTCACTTGTCATGGTTTGGAAGTTAAGCAACATTTCCAAACGGCCTTGTGCAATCTCGGCCTGATATGGCGTGTAAGCTGTATACCATCCCGGATTTTCGAGCACATTGCGCAATACTACCGGCGGAACAATGGTAGGAGAATAAC
>JBJXFC010000302.1:0-5002 GCA_046153915.1 Flavobacteriales bacterium | reverse complement strand
ATTATCTGCGGTGTTTGTATCGTCGGGCTTCACTGGAACAGGGATAGAAGTTACGGGTGAATGCACAACAGGTTCGGATGGAAGTTCGCCTTTTCCAATAACCGGAAGATCGTATGGATCACCTTCTAAAACATAAGAAAATACACCTCTTATTTGAGTGGCTGTGGCTTCAGAACAGAATACTTTATAACTGCATGTGAATTCATTTGCATCAGGTGCCTCAAACCATACAAATTTGATGGTGTTACCTTGTTCAGTTACCGTTGCACCACCTGAATTGTCCATTTCAGCCAAACACATTTCAGGTACCGTCTCAAGTATCCGGGCCAATGTGCCTTTAATGATGTTATTGCGAACGGTCAGGTTAATGATGAATTCAGTATCATTCACTTTTGTCACCGTTCTCTCGCAAACCATGTCGATTACTTCAGCTTCAACCTTAACTCCCGGCATCGTTTGTGCAACTTCTTCCGGAGTTGGTGACAACTGTTTTTGAACACTTACACTTTTAGAGGGGATATTGATATCCTCACGTTTATTTTCTTTGACGTACGAAAATGTTCCATCGATGGTATAATTGCCTTCGAGGTTTTCTGCGCTTTCAATGAAGTATGTAACGGTAAAACTCGCATCGGTTGGTAAAGTCATCCAAACAAACTTGGCCTTTTGGCCGCTGAAGGTAAAAGAACCGCCTTTGGTTTCGCCCGGACTTGCAGTTAAGCCCATAGGAAGCGATAATTCCATTTTGGAAAACCCCTGCACTTCTCCTTTGTTGATGACTACCTGAACTTCTTTTTTCTGTCCCGGAACGAGCACAGTTGGCATATTGTTTTCGATCAGAATCTCATCCGCTGTGAAGATGCCCGTGAAGAACAAACCGAGAAAATTAATGATCAGAAGTGATGATTTAATCATGTCTTTGAAAGAGCCAAAGTTGAATCTCTGACTGTTTTCAAAAATGTATGCGATTGCATTGCAAGAATGCACCTCCATGCTTCAATTGCAAACAGGCTTGTGTGAATTCAACCGGGAGCGCGAATCTGCAGTCTTTCTTAGGCAATGGTTATTGCAACTGTTTGACTCGAATTCGGGAAAAAAGGATTTGGGATCACTGCAACTATTTCTGCACCTCCACCACAACTCCGGCTATATCCGTTTGCGAAAAATCAATTTGCAGGTCGATGGTTTTGCCACTGCTTGTTTTTACTCCACGATTATTTTTCACGAGCGACATAAGTTTCTGTTCATAAGAACTTCCCGCAGCATTGCTCAGCTTTTTGGTGAAGTCTTCATAGTCGATAGGTTCTTTGCTAACAACAATGGCAAAATAATCCATGGTGCCAACATTGTCTGGGAAGAAACTATGATCTCGCGGAAAAAGACGTGTGCCTTTGATTCCACAATAAGGGGAATGTTTGGCAGTGTATGGAAAGAGAATATACGATGAACCATCAGTTTCTTGCCCGAAAATGTAAACATGGCATGCGAGGTTATTAGTTACCTGCAATTTGAACTCTTCCTTTTCCACCATCTTTCTATTTGTTCTGAAACTATAAGTGCCGGAGGGTTGCAATTCAAGATTCTGATCGTTGGCATTAAGCACTATCCCAAACTGCGCAGTAAGTGTATTGGTCTGGGGAGCACTTGCATCTCCGCCGGGATAAATGCCATAGGCTTCTTTTACGAAGATTTCAAAATCATCATAACTCACCCATGCAACTCCTTTGTTGCCCCATTCTTCTCCCCACGAATTCATGATCTGGAATCCACCCATGTTCTGGCCGAATTTGTAATCGTCATATCCAATGACACACATTGCATGACCACCAAATCCCTGCTGATTGTAATCGCTATCGGTTGGGCGCCATTTGTCCTGACCCATCAGAGCCTGCATATAACTTCCTCCTACCATCATGCCAATTACAACTGGTGCACCCTGAGCCAGATTTTGTTTGATGGCAAGCATATTGACCGTCTTGGGATCGCTGCCATCACGACCACCTGTGAGCCGCTGATATCCGTCTATTTTGAAGTCTTCGGCTTTTCGCAGAGCCATCTGATCTGGTCTTGTGCTACAATCATTTTCATTGTAGCGCATGGCATCAAATGGTGCAAGCCCTGTGTTCTGCATCACTTTTAACGCCTCCGGCAAATACGCTCCCTGGCAGCCTTCCAATGCAATTTGATTGTACAGAAATGCCGGAGAGAATGTCGATTGATTTGGATTTTGACCGGATTCGCGCGCTTGCATAATACTGCGTGCACCATAGGCTGATGCCCATGCTACACATGAACCTTGTTGACCCTGGTTGCGGCGACCGGGCGCAAACTCCAGAAGTGAAACACGCTCGGGCATCGGATTGCGTTTGTTGTCTGCAAGAGGTTCGTAAATCTCTGTTGCTGCATATTTTTTAATGTCAAAGTTGGCACCTGTAGCCAGGCCTCCTGATTGTGCATTGGCATCGCCACCAGATGCACCTCCGCAGCCTTTTGTAAATAAAAAATATCCACCACCAAGCACAGCGATGATCAAAAGCAATTTTGGATTGCGTCCGAAAAGCCCAATGAGTAATGGGATAAACTGCATGAGGCCTCCTCCTCCGCCACCGCCTGTTCCTCCTCCTCCTGATCTTGGACTATAAGATTCCTGATTGTCGTCGCGTTTGATTCTGATTGGCATAAGAGGGTTGTTTTATGGGGTGAATTTTGTGTGGCAAATATGGCTTGTATGTCTGCTATTTACAATCTTTTTAGTAACCGCAAATTGTGCGAATACACTCCTTTGTCCTGATTAAAAATTCCCTGGTGATCAAGATAATCCATTCGAACCTCGCCTGAAGCATGGGCAATTTGCAAGCGACCCTGGCTATCCTTGTTTGTTATAATACCCACATGGGTTATACGTCCATCTGCATTGTCAAAGAATGCAAGATCTCCCGGCATGCACTCTTCAATGAAGGCAATTGTTGACCCTTTTTCCGCTTGTTGATATGCATCTCGAGGTAAACTTTTTCCGATACTCCTGAATACCATTTGTGTAAATCCGGAGCAGTCAATGCCCATAAAAGTGCGCCCACCCCAGAGATAAGGACTGCCCAGAAAGTCGACAATCAGTTCGTTCATGAAATTTATTGCGTTCGACGGAATAGCCGTTTGGTCTTCAACCAATCCTCCACATGGAATGATTCTGCCTGCCTGATTTTCGAAAATTTTTCGGATCGGATAAACAGGTGATTTTACCTCAGGAATTACCTTCACTTGTTTTTTGTCAATCCACCCCTCGTATTGGTCGTGGTCGAGTTGAATCATATACCACTTTTCATTTTCATCCAGAAGCTTCGCTGTTTCACCATACACTATCTGGTTCACCATTTCGGCTTTATCGCTTGGTTCCTTGCGCATGGGGGCCGCAGAGAGACTGCATATTATTTTCTCGTTCATGATTCAATTATTCCCTGCAAATGAAACTTCAAGCCGTCATTTCTCCGAAAATTTCATTCCTTTTCACAAACGCTTTTATAAACAGTCATTTTGTTCAGGGTTATTTTGATTCTATGAGTTAATCGGTTGAAAAACAATTATATAGGGAATTTGAAATATTTTTGTCGATTAATTTGTTTGTTTGGTCTTTGGTTTTGTTACTTTTGTCGGCGAAAACTATTTATTCATCTATCTGATTTTTCCCTTCCTGGGACTTACGCCGCTTTTTAACCGATTGTTTAATTAAAACCAAATTCAATGAAACATTCTACAATGTTCGTGAAAGGTGGTGTCTGTAGTCCTTATGCTTTGGTCTGTAGCACATCTTCTTTTGCAAAGGCTTTTATTCTGAGCCTGCTGTTTGTTATGTATGGGTCACTCAACATGAGTGCTCAATCTTCACTTCTTCCGAATGGTGCCGGTGAGCAGCTTTTTGCTACTCAAGACGGTGGCGATGACGATGATGAGGAGAACGGTGGTGATGATGATGACTGCAACGAAAACAATGAGTGCGGTCCATTCAAAGTTCGTTGGAACAACTTCTCTGGAAGTTCTACTCCAAACGAAGCTCATGACATAGGCCCGAAAAACCACATTGGTTACATCGGTACTTCACCTTCATGTCCTGGTCACAAGTCTTTCTGGACTGGTGGTTATTATGGAGGTACTCCTCAAACCGTTGTTGGTTCGAAGACTATCCATGTGCCATCGAATGCTACTCAGCTTAACTTCTTGTACAATGCGTACGATGGAGACAATGTTGAAGATGGCGAGTATTCTTACATCAAAATAAATGGAACAGAAGTTTATACTGTTTCTATGAGCGATGAAGATGCAACGAATGGCTATGTTGAAGGACACGTTAACCTGAGTGCTTACGCAGGTCAATGGGTTACTTTCACGTTGGGAAATACTGAAGTTATCGGAAATGATATTGGTAACGTATTTTATGGTTGTTTCAACTTTACCTGTGCTTCTTGTGAGCCAGTTTTGGAAGTTAGCTGCCCATCAGATATCGCAGTAGAATGTGGTGACGAAAACAATTTCGACATCACCGGCTACCCAACCTTCGAAGGTTCTGAAGTGTGTGAAGGCACTATTGAAGTTGCGCCTTATGATGTTGTAATTTCTTCATCAGATTGCGGACGTACTATCCTTCGCACATTCACAATCACCCTTGGTGATCTTTCGCATGTTTGTACACAGCTTATTACTGTTACTGATACTCAAGGTCCTGTTTTCCCAGAGTTAGAAAATATTTATGTTCAGTGTTTGGAAGAAGTTCCAGGTCCACTTTCTCTTGAAGCTTACGATGTTTGTTCAGAAGCTTCTGCAGTTGAAACCTTCACCTCACAAACTGGTGAACCAACAGATACATGTGTTCTCTCTACAGCCTTCGGACCTGGTGCTGACTGGGCTGTATGGCTTCCTGTACTTGCTGCTGACAGCGAAACTTCAAGTGCGAACTTCGTATTTGATTCTAACGGTGGTCACTTCGATCAATTCTTTGATGGCACTGCTC
>JBJXFC010000292.1:0-34517 GCA_046153915.1 Flavobacteriales bacterium | reverse complement strand
ATTATGGCTTCCTGTTTTTTTTAGGTCTCTGACCTTTCACTTGATCCTAAAAATGTAATTAACCTTGTTAAAATGGCAGCTACAAATGAAGATAAAAGAAAGTAACAATCCAAATTTTCTTAGAACTTCTCCTTATCGTCGTGAAAAGGTATTTGGCGCACTTTTTGCTGAAACGTAAAAACTAAATCTAAATAATGGAACACCCAATTACCTCATGGAGTTTGCAATTGGCTCAATTGAGCAAAATTTCTGATTTGCGAAGTGACCATTTGGAAAGGGCAGTAGAAGCATTCAACTACTTAGACAAAACCATAGGTACCATTCATTACTCTCAAAAACACCCCTTGGTATTTCCAATTCTAAATCAAGTCGCTCAGTCAAGAATGATATTGATTGAACTGGCAGAAGGATTGAAATATTTTGAAAATGATGAGATGTTTGCAAAATTAAAGCAGAAAATCAAAGATAGAGATAGATGCCAGGAAGGATTGTCGTTAATAGAAGCCTCAAAGGTTTTCCGAGACAATGGTTGGAGTGTTTCAATGATTAAGGAGGGTAGTACCAAATCGCCAGATTTTCTTTTGTTACATACGCAAACTAATTTGAGAGTCTATATGGAGGTGTCGGTGTTAGAAAGGAATTTGAATCAAATAGCTCATGAGCGTTTCATGTGGTTGACAGCTATGAAAAACTATCAGCTTGATGTTACTTTTGAGCTTTATAGAAACCTAAGCCCGGCAGAGGAGAAGAGCTTGATAAGTGAGGTAAATTCTTTTTTAGCTGAAACGAAAGGAACTGGAGAATTTGCAACTTTTTACAAACCGGAATATATACGTCTTGGCGCTGGGCCAATTGAAAAACGCAAAGAGTTGGAAGAATGGGCAAAACAATACAATCTTCGTCCTGGTGTTTTTGCCGCGCCTCAATCCAATTATGATCCGATAAAATACGTGCAGAGAAAATTGCAAAGGAAACAGCGGCAATTTGATTCAAATTTTCACAATATCATTTGGATCAAACTTCAGGGCTATCACTTGCCATTTTACGAACCAGTCGAGTTAATTGAGAGAACTTTAGAGCGTATGAATCAATTCAGGCATATTCACGCAATTGTTCTAACTGATATCACCTTGGGTTCTCTTTTTGATCCTGGCGTTTATCAGATTGGCAAAGGGCGATTTTTTGTTTGCGTGCATAAAGATTATGGACGAGTTGAACATCGCATTATCGCATTTAATCCTGATCACGATATTGATCCAGTAATCTTTGAGACATTGTTGCTCTAGTAGTTTATTATCCAAATTTATTCTCCATCAAAAATAGTAAAGTAGCTATGAACTTATCCGCCTATCTCGCGAACAATATGATTGAATTGTCGCCACATTTAAGCATGAATAATGCCAATTCGGATAAGCGATCAGCACTTCGGGGTGCCTTAATAGCATTCTATTCTACTACGGAAGCGTGGGATTATTCACCTCCATTGCTTCAGAAAGGATGGAGTGACGACAACAAAGAAATAGTTCGCCAATCTGAGAGAACCAGTAATTCATTCATGATGCATTATTATGTCTCAATAGTACTTTGCCATTTATTTATTGAGCACCTTTTGACGGGAATTCTATTCGAAATACACCCATCTTTTCTTTATCGTAAAACCAAGAGAAAAGAGGTCTTTGACCCGATTCGATTTGCTCATGAACCAAGTGAATACAAAAACCATCACACAATTGATTATAATCAAAAGATTAAAAGAGTAATTTATCTCATTCAGCAGGCAGATAAACTGCCGGTGGATTTAAGAATTCCGGTTAAATATCATTTTTTGATTAACCATGAAACGGCAATGGTTGACCTTGGGTTTGTGCGTAATGAGACAATACATTTGGGGAAAAGAAATTTATCACCTTACTTCTACGAAGTTCTTTGGGTGAATTCTTTAATTCCCCTTGTCCAAGATTATTTGGACTGCGATAAGGTAAATAATGTTTGGTTAAAGAGAAAGGTATTTTGTGGGATTGATATTATCGGCAAGATTGTGGATTTGAAATTGAACGAGGATATCTCAGACTTAGTTCAAATGGATATCACTAATCGGCGTTTAATTGAGCTCTATCATATAAAGGAACTAGGCAGGACCTCATATAACAATTGGATTTGTTTGGATTTGGAAGATTACTCGCCTGAGGTTATTGGAAATATTTACGAAACTCAAATAAATCCAAGTAGAAGATATGGTGAGGAAATTGCGAAGAACCTTTTGAAAAAACGTGACTATCATCAAGCCCATCATTGTCCGTGCTGCGGTTCAAAAGCTTTAGTTAGTTATGAAATTTGGACTGAAACAATCACGCAAAGGAGACACGTGAATTCAGCAATGTGCACATTATGCACTTATGCGGTCAAGTCTGCACTAGGTGACCCATTTGAGTTTGAAATAGTCGATAGCCCGATTTTGGTGTATCTCGACTAGCATATCAAGGTTCAACAAACTACGCCGCCCATGGCATCGAGTTTTTCAAGTATGTCAGATACTCGCAAAATTACTTAGATGCATAAACGGATTGCGTGTTTGCAAAATTGAATGATACGATAAAATCAATAGAAACATAACATCATGATATTATTGAAAGGCATAAACGCCCCTATCTCTTCACCTGTCATATTTGTCTATGAAACGTGAATTTCGAATTTTTCGAAATTTGAAAAAAAAAAAGGAAAAATTTGGTTTATTGAAAATTTGGTTTACGTTTGTGTCAGCTATTTACACCAAAACTTACAATTCAAAACAAATTCCACCACCTCCTCCCTTCAACCTCGCTACCTTTTACTTTTTCGTTCAATGATCTGTTGATTTGTCAATTCTAAGAAGAATTCATTTTATGATTCTGAGGAATTCTATTTGGCCTCACATTGTCGCTTAACAATTAAGCAACATGCGCCAGGCCTACAAAATTTCATGCAGTCATAAATACCTGCCGATTGAGGTTTATTAAGCGCTTAAGAGTGCTGCTGGCAAATCAGATTTTATTTATACTATATTAAAATTGAGCATTATTAAGTGCTCCCAGCTATTTATTGTCCGTTGAAAAATTGGCTCACCTTCATATTGCCTATTCTTTTGTGTCAATTGTGTGCGGCCCAAATGTCAAATGGCATGTTGGGTGCGATTGCCAGGAAGGACTCCTCGGCGCTTATAACCTTTGGCAATGGCGAAATTGCAATGGGTAGCGCAATTGGCGGTTTGCAATTGGTCGATGGACAACCTTACTCTTTACCATTTTATTTTTCAGAAGGTTCACTTGGCATTACAGTAAAAAATATTCCTTTGATAGCAAACTATTATATCTCTGATTTAGGTTTTAAGGGTGGTCGAGCAAACAGGTTTAATGTTCGCTTTGATGCAGCAACCTATTATAGAAACAGAATACGTCAATTAAAAATGAATGAGGATTTACTTCAGATCAATATTGATTCTCTTCGAATAGAAAAACAACATATTGCAAAACGAATAGCCTTCTTGTCTATGAACCTGCCGTCTAAGGACTCCTTGCTTGCCAATACTCCCAAAATTACGAACTCACTTCCAGACTCAATTATTGGCACTATGCCGGAATTGTCGATGGATACATTATCGCTACCTCCATTGCAACTCCCGAATACATCCGCAATCGAGAAAAACAAATCCATTGAAGATCTGAAATCCGAATACAATCAACTTACTGAAACAATTACCAAATACGAGGCCTTAATTCAACGTCAAAATCAACTGAAAGAACTAAATCTGGAAGGGCATGGAAAATTCGGTAATAAGCTTCGATTACAAAAATTAAAACAGTTTCAAATCGGGAATTCTACACCTTATATCTCAGAGCTGACAGTTGCAAATACGCGTATTCTAGGTGTACACATAGCATCCGAATCTACACGACTACATCTTGAGGCTGCTGCGGGCTGGTTGAGTCCACAATATCCATCGCTCTATACACCTGCGGATCTGCTTCCTCAAAACAAGTTGCGCAACATGTTTGACGGCCGATCAGGCAACATCCTTTTTGGCCGTTTTGGTTATGGAACATTGGTGGGAAGTCATATTCTTTTTTCCGGCTTAACTGGAAAAGATAATTTTAACAATGGATTTCAGACAACCGACGAAAAACGAACTTCCGCAAATGTGGAAGCGGATGGTCAAATTGCCCACAAAGTTTTCCGGATCAACTTCAAACTTGCCCGGCGAATAGTTTCAAATAAAGAAAATTCCAATTCGGATGTCTATACCCCCTCCGTGAACGAACTCAACTTTGTATCTGGTGAAGGCTTGTTTATATCAGAATTCAAAAAGGCTCAAACGACTTTTGAAACGAAATACCGATGGGTTGGCCCACAATATTTCACTGTAGGCAATCCTTTCTTACGAAGTGATAACTCTAACCTGCAAACCCGTTTGACTAATTCCTCCTGGAAATATATACAACCCTCCGCCTTCTTCAATTTCAGTAAAAATGATGTACTAAATCAATTTTCATATTCCAATACCTTACACTATTCAGGAATAGAACTAAGCAGCAGACCCTGGCAATGTTTGCAAATCAGGGCAATGTACGCGCCTGCATTGATGTCTGCAACGAATAACGATGTTCATATCGAGACTCAGACAAACCTCTATAACGGGAGTATTTCATTCAATAAAGCATTGAAAAATGTTCAATGGCTGACACAAATTGCAGCAAACCGAACTGCCCAGATTTGGGATTCACTCAACTTTGTATCCACCAGCGCGCAGGCTTCTATCACTATTACAGTTAGCGAAAAATTTTCACTTACAGGCCTTTACCAACAGGCCTCAATAACAGGCATCGAAGAGCCAATAGAATATTCCATGGGTTCAATAATGACCCAATGCAATTTAAACCACGGCTGGCAGATACAAGGTTCCTTAAACTCCTGTATTGTCCGAAGTGTTATGAACTTCGGTGGAAGTTTTTCGATACGAAAAACTCTGGGACGCCATTTTGCCTTTTCTCTAAATGCCGAAAAGTTTGTAAACCCATTGTTAAGTAATTCAACGGCACCTGAGGGTTCCAATCTACCCTATTTTTTTCAATCCAAAATTGCTTACCTCTTAACCAAATAAGATGAGATATATTAAACACCTCCTTTCCACGGCAACATTCTTTGTCGCCATGCTTCTCAAGTCTCAGGTAATGGTAACCTCCCATGCCATTACACCTTTGTCTTGCAGTGAAGATAGAATGTTGGACATTGTTTTATCCAACAGTACGCCTGAAGCCATACAGGTGAATATTACAGCTGTACTTTCACTTGATAATGGCTCTCCACTTTGTGTGGTAAATGCATTTGGAATTTCGGTGCCAATGGGGGTTACATCTTTTAGAGGAAGCAACATCCCTCATGATTATCGTTTTAGTGAACATCCTGTTGCGCAATACCTCTCAAGTTCAGGAAAACTTCTTGCCGGGTCCTACGAAATCTGCTATGAAATAACAACAGTCAACTCGGAATTTCCATCTCGAAATTGTTTTCCATTGCTATCATCCTTCTCCTCCTTTCTGCAATTAATTTATCCCATGGATAAACAGGTGATTGAAGAACTCAACCCCATGTTGACCTGGACCCATAGCGGACTTCTACCTACCTCTGATTCGAGAGAAACATTCGAGTTGCTGTTGGTAGAAAAAAACAAAGATCAAAGTGCAGCACAGGCCATTTCCGAAAATGCTTTGCAACTGAACATAACAGACCTCAAGTCGCACACTCTATTATACCCACTCAATTCGGCCAAACTTTTGGAGGGCCATCAATATGCGTGGCAGGTCATTCATCGTTTTGATGGAATGCTTCTGGAGAGCTCAGACTATTGGTGGTTCGAGATCGGAGAATGGGAAGATCCCCGCGATGTGAAGTATGTGGACATCACCGCAAGCAAATCATCGGATATCGTAACCGTTTACAACAGTTTCTATTTTCGGTTTGATGAGGCTTACAACGAAAAGGATATACATGTTTTTCTTTATAATAATGAGGGTAAATTGATAGAACCGGCGACCGACAATGACTCCTCAACGGCCGCTGGCAGTGCAAAGAAAAATGGCTTTAATGGCTACAGAGTAAACCTCTCTGTATACAATCTTAAAGCGGGTAACTATAAACTACAAGTTGCCAATGCAAAAGGTGAAAAATACATTGTAAACATACACTACAAGAAATAGACTATTTATGAATTGGACCAATGGGCTCATATCAATTGTTGTAGCAATAGCAGTGGCTTTCCTTGTTAGCTGGTATTGTAAGCCTGCCATAGGATATGCCGATCTCAACAAAGTATTCAGTGAATTTGAAATGAAGAAAGAATTGCAAAAAGATTACGACAAACAAATCAGGTTCTTCCAGTCAAAAATGGATAGTTCAAAATTTGCCGTGGCTAAATTAAAAACGGATTGGGAAGCCAACAGGGAAAACGAAGCTTTATACAATCACCTGATGAATGAATGGCAGCGCAATGAAGCACTGGTAAATGAGGCCCAGGGTCAGATCGACGAGCTTACGCTGCAATTTGACAATCAGATTCAAACGCAGTTAAAACAATACCTGAATGACTTTGGCAAATCAAAAAATTTAGACATGTTGATGGGACTTACCAATGATGGCACTTTGTTATATGGAGGTCAAAGCATGGATTATACACAGGCCGCAATAGAATACGTCAATGAAAAATACCTTGATAAATAATATCTTCTCTTTTGGGATTCTGCTGATTGCACTGAATTTGATTTCATGCAGTGAAGAACCTTCCGGACTTTCTCATAGCCAGGCCGAAGGAGTTCGTTGGCCCGACAGCGAATTGAGTGCTGCCGAATATCAAAACTGGGTAAAGAATGTAGACAATGGTTTTACCAGCAAAAAATCATTCGATGAGATTGAAATCGCTGCTGTATATGTACCGGCAGAACTCAAAGCCATTCGTGAATTGGGACCGGAAGCTGCTGATAAAACCAAATTGAATGCAGCCATTAACAATTACACTGAGTTGGAATTCTACGAACTTACCATCACCATGCCCCGATTTAACGACGAAGCACTCAAGTACAATTTAAGCTCACAAGAAGAATACCAGCATCGCATCGAGTACTACAGTTTCCATGCAAATGCAGATGCGCTTCTTGTGCTGGAAGGCGATACCGTGAAATGTCCTGTGCATAGCTGGGAACGCACATACAATGGCACCAACAAGATCGTTCTGAGCCTGGCCTTCCCTGCTGAAGAACTTAAGAACAAACGACAAGTTACACGAGAGTTGATTTACACCGATGCTATATATGGTCTTGGACCACTTCATTTTAGATTCTGAAAAAGACACCTCTATGAAAAACCAAATGATACAATTCATTCACAAAAACAAACGCTCCATGAAAAAGCCCTTGTTTCGCATAATCGCTATCAAGTTGGTAGCAGCACTCTTTGCGCAAATAGCTTTTCCCACAGCTATCTGGGCACTAACAGGTGGGCCAAGCCAACCCGAGGTTGAAAGTTTCGAACCCATAGGAACTTCCGAAATGGTAGATCTGTTTTCGGGCGACTTCACATACAATATTCCTCTTTTAGATGTGGAAGGTTATCCTGTAAACCTAAGCTATCACAGCGGTATCAGCATGGACCAGGAAGCCAGTTGGACAGGTCTTGGCTGGAATGTGAATGTGGGAAGTATTAACCGTGGGCTTCGTGGTTTGCCTGATGATTTCAAAGGTGAACCTGTCCAAAAATGGGTGAGCATGAAGAACAACAATACGTTTGGATTGACAGGGGCAGCCACATTTCAAACAGAAGTAATAGGAAAAAAAATTCCACTTGGTGGCTCACTCTCGCTTTCTGCAGGAATAAAGTACAACAACTACACAGGTTGGGGTACTACTATAGCCATCACTCCGGGTATTAATGCGGGAATCAATGGCTCATTTGGGTTAAATGCCTCTCTAGGGTTATCACTAAGCAGCGATGAGGGTTCTTCAATTCAACCAAGTGTGGGTGTAGACTACATGCAAGATAGCGAAACCAAAAAAGCAGGGAAAGGAACAAGTACATTAGGAATGTCTTTTGGAGGTTCATTTAATTCAAGATCAGGTTTAAACAATTTAACTCTTTCTGCAACAGCAAGCAGCTCGAAAGGTGCACGAGATAAAGCAGAAAAGAAAAAAGGCAAGGAAAAAACTCCCTGGAAGATCAAAAAAGATTCCAATCCCAGCGGTGGCGGAAGTATAGGGGCTGCATGGGAATTTGGGCAGCAATCATATAGTCCAAATGCACAATTGGACTTCAATAACTGGAGCCTAACCGGAACCTTTACAGCAGGCCCAGAATTTGTTACCATCCATCCCGGCATAAGTCTCACTGGTTATGTTTCCAGACAAAAACTAAAAAGTACCTATCGTGAAACACCTGCCTATGGATATATGCACAGTCAGAGTGCGAGTGGCAGCAGAGTGTTATATGATTTTAATCGGGAGAATGACGGAGCATTTACCTCCTCCACACCAACTCTTCCGGTTTGTAGTTTTACATACGATATTTTCTCCGTTTCCGGCCAGGGCGTTGGTGGTAGTTACAGGCCCTTCAGAAGTGACTTCGGCACAGTGCATGATGCAGAATATGCCAATGATCCAGACGACAATTATTCTCTGGAAATTGAACTTGGTGCTGGTGGTGTAGCCAAATTCGGAGGTAGTATTGGTTTCAGTAGGGTCAATGCAAAAGCCGGCAACTGGTCGGATGGCAATCAAACTGCCAGCACTTTTGATTTTGACGGTGCCTCACCCGGTAATCTCAAAGAGGCTGTTTTTTTCAAAGAAGCAAATGAAAAAAATGTGGATGCCAATCCGGGAGTATTCGGACAGGTGTATCATGGACAAGCTGTGCGCCCAGTAATTGAAGGCGGCAAATTTGATCACGTCGCCAAAAAAATCTGGAGAGACGAGACAGGCAATACACACAATTTCGGAGATTTTTCGAAGCCCAAACGCGAAAAGCGCGGACAACTTTTTTCTTACCTAACCCGATCTGAAGCCATCCAGTATGGTGTTGAAGATCACTATACAACGGCTGCACCAGATGCACCAAGCGCTGGTGCTCAACCCCATCATATTGCAGAGGTTTCTGTTACTTCTGTAGATGGTGCTCGTTATGTTTATGGGCTTCCTGCCTACAATACAAAACAAGAGGAGTACACATTTGCTGTTGGAAAATCAGTAGCAGACGATAGTCAGGTTTCCCAACAAAATTATGGCACAGGTCTATTTCAATATACTTCTGAAGAAAAAAGTGATGGAAACCAAATGGGCATAGATAATTTTTACAGTAAAACGGCCACACCTGCTTATGCCCATAGTTATCTGCTCACCTGTGTTTTGTCTTCAGATTATGTCGACTCAGATGGCGTCAGAGGACCTTCCGAAGATGACTTCGGCAACTACACTAAATTCTCGTATTCCAAAGTTGCAAATTACCCTTGGAGAATGCCTTACCAGGACTATTATGCCAATTATAATGAAGGCCTGAAATGCAATCAGCATGACGATCAAGCAAGTCTTACTTACGGTGAGAAAGATCTCTTTTATCTAGATAAAATTGAAACAAAAAACTATGTTGCAATTTTTAATGTAACCGACAGAAGCGATGCGCTTAGCGCAAATGTTCTGGATTCAGGCACGGGAAGTATCCGTTCAAAAAAACTTGAATCAATCTCGCTTTATAATAAAGCGGACTACGATGCAAACGGCGCGAATGCAATACCCATCAAAACAGTTCATTTCGTTTATTCCTATGAGCTGTGTCCGGGAATTCCAAATTTCAGTTCAATGGGCCCCACTGAAACTGGCCTTGTGGATATAAATAACGACGGCATTTCAACAGAAAACCAAAGTTCAGCCAAGCTTTCGTTAAAAGAAGTTTATTTTACCTATGGCAATTCTGAAAAGGCCAGATTCAGTAGTTATAAGTTCAACTATGCCTCGGGCAATTTGAACCCTGCATACAACGTAAAAGGTTACGACCGATGGGGTAATTACAAACCAAACACAATGCCTAATGTAATGGGCAGTTACCCACAAGGTCTAAATGGCCCTGATGGACTGCCTGTAGACTGGCTAGGAACAGATTCCAATAATGAGAAGCCGTATACACCTCAGGATAAGACCATAGCAGACCAGTATGCTCAATCATGGCATCTTAATTCTATCCAACTACCTTCTGGAGGAAAAATTTTGATTGAATATGAATCTGATGATTACTCAAGTGTGCAACATAAACCAACGATGCAAATGCTTGAAATTGTGGGTACCGGCGTAAAGATGAATGGAGAACCCGTATTAGAAGACTATTCAAACAATTATGGCGATCTTCCAATATCAAAGAATGAAGTAGAATTTACTGACCTAATCAACGTGGAAGCTGAAGCCAATGAATCAGAAACAAATCGCTGTATTTTCTTCAAACTCGCAAAAGACGAAAATGGAGACCCAATAACAGACATGAATTTATACAAACAGGGAATTAAGGATGCGTTTATCAAGTCTCTGGTAAAGTTTAGAAGAAAAGCGGATGAAAATTATGGTATACCAGGAATAGAAGAACCTATGTATGAATATGTTCCGGGCTATTATGAAGTGAAAAACGTAGGGTATCGGTCAGGTGGGGGCCTATCATCGGAACCTCTAGGGTGGGTGGAATTAAAGCCAATAGGCTTAAACGACAACAATGGCAATGCAAAATTTTCTCCCATTACAAAAAATGCTCTTCAGTTTGCTAGACTAAATCTGACTAAAGAAGTTTACAATGCGTCAGACATGGATGATGACAATCAGCTTAAAGCCGCCTTGCTTTCGATCTGTGACGCGATTGGTTCCATAAAGGAATTATTCAGCGGTCCAAATCGATTATTGTATTATCAGCAACAGGCGAAGTACATTGTTGCAAACAAATCCATGATCCGCCTTAACGTACCCGGTAAAACAAAATACGGTGGCGGAAGCAGAGTCAAAAAAATTAAGATATCCGATCAATGGCAAAACGAAGGAATTGTGGATGGAGAAGACCATGCTGATAACTTCGAATACGGCCAGGAATACGATTACACAGACGGGAATGGCGTTTCCTCAGGTGTTGCTTCCTACGAACCACAAATTGGTGGTGAAGAAAATCCATGGAAACAACCTATCCCATACGGGCAGGAAAAAAAGATGATTCCGGACGAACGTTTCTATCAGGAGGAACCTGTAGGTGAAATGTTTTTCCCCGGAGCCAGTGTAGGGTATGCCAAGGTAACTGTGCGTAGTCTGAGTTATGAAAATGTGACAAGGCATGCAACAGGCAAAGTAGTGCATGAATTTTATACCGCTAAAGATTTTCCCACTTTAGTAAGTCGCACAGATGTAGGCATAAAACATGGCAAGGATGGTCCCGGATCCATTCGCAGTTTGCTCAAGATAAATGTAAGAGATTACATGACAGCCTCTCAAGGATTTTCCATAGAGTTGAACGATATGCATGGCAAACCCAAGAAGATTGAGAACTACAGCGAAGGTGCCGAAATGCCTTTTAGCAGTGTCGAATACAAATACAAATCAGCAGGAGTTGCAGCAGATGGAATTGCCGCCAATCAACTCGTAAATGAATGTACAGTAATAAAACCCGATGGCAGTTTGCAGGAAAATGCACGACTTGGCGTCTATTATGACGTGATGAATGACGCCCGCGAATCCAATTTCAAATCGATGTCTTTTGAATTGAAAGGTAATCTCGATGTCACTCCATTTTTTGGAATCTCTATTCCAACAATATGGCCAAGCAAAAACATTGAAAAGACACGTTTTCGTAGTATTACAACCACGAAAGTTGTGCAACGTTTTGGAATTCTGGATGAAACAATTGCCGTGCAGGATGGCTCTCAAGTATCCACAAAAACAATTGCTTACGATTCGGAAACAGGACAACCGCTACTTACCGAAACGGTAACCGATTACGATGATAAAATCTATACCCTGACCTATCCTGCCTATTGGCACTATCGTGAGATGGGTCCGGCCTATACGAATATTGGCTTTAGCAATCATCTTGTATTTGATCCATCAGGAAAGGCGCCCGTCGCTGATGCACTGAAGTATTACGCTGTCGGTGATGAACTCGCCATATATCCTTCAAATGCGCTCATAAACAAAGCGTGGATTACAGAAGTACAACCAACATAGGTCAAAGTTGTGGATTACACCGGGGCACCAATAGTGGGTGAAAAAGATACCAAAGTATTGCGCAGTGGATTCCGCAATATGCAGATGGGAGCCATGGCAAGTATTACCACATTAAGTGATCCCCGAAACGATATTGTCACGAATATTTATGAAAATGTGCTGCAGGCATCCGCGATTGAATACACGAACACCTGGCCTACAGCCTGCGATTGTTTCCCCGGTGCTGGTAATACCAATACTGAGAATGTTGCCACCACCAATCCATTCCTGAATGGAACTCATGGATATTGGAAACCAAGTACTTCTTATTTGCACTTAACGGGACGTCAACAAACGGATTATAACAACAATACCAACCTCCGGAGAGATGGGGTATTTACTTCATACAATCCATTCTATAAACGCGCAGTAAATGGCAAATGGGAAAAAGATTATGCCAACTGGACCTATACAAGTCAGGTTACTATCTTCAGTCCTTATGGTCCAGAATTGGAAAACCGCGATGCCTTGGGAAGACACAGCGCCGCCATTTTTGGCTACGAACAAACCCTACCTATAGGAGTTGCAGCCAATGCAAAATATTCAGAGATTGGATTTGAGAATTTCGAAAACTCTTCGCAGGTAACTGCTGCACCGGGTACCAATGCTGTGAATTGCGCAGATAGCAAATTCAGACTCTACAGTCAGACTGCAGTTGATGGCAGCAATACAGCTGAATTAACGGATGCCTTCGCGCATACTGGAAGATACAGTCTACGAGTCATTGGTCAGAAAGGGGTGAGTTACAATGAACCCATAGTATGTGAGCCTGATGCATGTGTATTTGCTCTTGCTGTCACACTCGGTGAATTTCCACAAAATGCATATTCCGGTCAGCTATCCATTCTGGGCGGTCTTGCACCCTATAGCATCGACTGGCAAATTCTAAGTGGCGCTCCATCATTCAACATTACCGGGGGAGGAACCGCTCTCGATGTTGTTGCCACCTCAACCTGGACAGCCATGCTCATCATAACAGATGCAAATGGCAATGTCGTAAATCAATTGATTGAACCTTAATCTCCCAAAGCAAAATGAAAACCATAGTATTCAATATTCTTTCGGTTGTCACATTGATGGCATTAGCTTTTGAAAGCTTTGGCCAACAAAGCGAATCGTATAGTAGCTATACAATTGAAGGGGATGAAGTAACCAACCTTTGTGAAAATGGTATTACTGGCAATATCCAAAGATCACCAACAACTTACACATTCTGGTCCACGGGAGTCGTATTCAACAACGACTATCAATTAAATGTATTAGCTCAAATAGACCCTAGCTTAAATGAATGTGAAAACTTCAATTTTAGCCTGGCCATTTATGGTCCGATGTCCGATTGTGAAGTTCCTTATACAGTTCAAAATGGTACCAGTTTACTCGAAATTTCAGAGGCCGAACTGTCTCCCTTTTTGCTTGCAACTCTCCCCATGCCCAATAATGCCTTAACTCCGCTTTATAACTACGACTACCAAATAGTATATGAAATACCGGGGCAACAATTCTCACAACCGTTTGAAAATGGCAGGTATTTCTTTAAGCTCGTTGTGAACCATACTTGTTTCACAGTAGGAAAGCTCAACCTAAGTTTCGATTTGTCAGCAGATAATTTTAGCTGTTCAACAGAGAGCATTTTCACTCCCAACCTTTATGAAATCTGTGATAATCACTACTCGGCTTGCATCAGTGAAGGCATCGCCTCATTCCCTATTTCACAGGATGGTGGAGAAGTATGGGTAAGCACAATTGTCAATGCAAATGCAACAGACACCTGGAAGTTCAACTATCCTGAACCAGAGGCGGAAAACTGTGAAAGAACTGAATTTGGATATGAAATTTATGGACCGTTTACGGAATGTCTCAATGCATGTGCCTTGATATCTGAAGTTCCTTTTGCTCAAGCTCCATTAGGTCCTGTTACCATGATGAATGGCGTGGCTAACATTTATAGTGCTTCTCTCAACAACACACTGAATGAGCCCGTAATGTATCTCGCAAAAATAATCGTTGGTCCGGCCAATTGTGGTGATTGTCCGCTTGAAGTATCCTTTGGAAATACTGTAAACACTTCTGCCTGCTATTGGCCTGATGAGGATCCTGCCGCAGAAGTGGAAGCCGAATGCGAAAACTGTTTGCCTCCCATGGCGCTCATTCCGGGTGAGCCCTACGTTGTTTCAGCCTGGGTTAAACAGGAAGATGCAGAACTTTATCAGGACGTTTATACCCGCCCCAAAATCATCATCAAAAGTTTGGATGGCACTACTGAAATAGCAACCATAGAAGCAGAATCAGGCGATTCGATCATTGAAGGCTGGCAATTAATTGAAGCAGAATTTGAGGCCCCCGCAAACGGTGTACAAATTGTACTGTTTTCATTTGCTGGAACAAGTTATTTCGATGATGTGCGCCTCTTCCCTGCCAAAGGCAGTATGAAAACCTATGTCTACGATCCTGTCACGCTTCGCTTTGTAGCCGAACTGGATGAAAGGCATTTTGCAACACTCTATGAATACGATGAAGAAGGTCGTTTGATGCGCATCAAAAAAGAAACCGAGCGCGGAATCATGACCATCCAGGAAAGCAAAACCAGCACCGTAAAAACGGATAACAACTAACCGAACTCACTCCACATACCAATAAAAAAAACAGGCATGTTTAATAATCACCTCCAGACACTTTTGACATTTTTAATTGTCAATTTTCGCAATCTTGACTTGATAGAATGCGGATACTTAAAGTCGCGATCCGTGAATCCAGCAACAGTCAATCGTAAGTTAAAATGCTTGCTCTCAATTTCATTTCTGTGCATGATCATACCCATGTCTGCCCAGCAATGGCAAACCATCAACAAGCAACGATTTGAAGAATTGCTTGCGCCCACTGTGGCTTTCTTTTCATCGGAGTCTTTCAGTTTCAAATTGAGCTATACCAGCTATCTGGGTCATTCAAGTCAAAAACCTTTTGACACCATGACAGGCTTTGCGTTCAAGGATGGAAAGCGCCATTATTACAATATGCCCGGTCAACTCACCCTCCAAAACGAAGACATGCGCATACTCCTTGACAGTGCAGAAAAAGTAATCATTGCCATGGACAGAGATGACAAGTTTGAGAATACAGCCAATGATTTTTTGTATGAAACCTTGTTTTCGGCAGATAATACTCTTGAGTACGCCTCATTGCCCGGTGGTGCAGGAATTATTCGGATAAAATTCCTCAATCACCTCGAATATGAAATGCAGGAAACCAGAATTGGGCAAGATGGTTTGGTCGATAGTATAACCTTATTCTATAAAAACGAAATTGAAGAAGAAGTGGATGGAAAACCAACTGGCAAAGTGAAACCCAAAATGGTTTGTCAGTTTAGCGAAATGATAACAGGAGTGTCACTTCCTGAAAAATTCAATTTGGAAAAAGTAATTGTAAAAGAAAAGAAGACCATTAAGGCCGTGGGCAAATATGCAGATTATGAACTTGTCGATTACAGAATAGACAAACCAATCAACCGCAAGAACTAACGGAAAAAGATTTAGTGCAAATAATTTCACTTCAAACACACTCCCCCATTCCTATGAGAAACCTTATCATTGCACCCATAGCAGCACTGGCATTCACTTTGTGCATGCCGCAAGCGACCTTCTCTCAACAAACTGCGCCCGTTTCCAAAAGACTCGAATTTGGCGACGACTATAATCAACCAGGCCTTCCTGTTATTGATGAAGTGAGAGTCAATGATCTCATGCTGCTCGAAATAACAACCGCAGAACCTTGCAACGGTTGCTGCAGTTATACTCTGGAATTGGAGCTCGGGGTCAACCACAACAGTGAGCATTACATTGCGGATGACAGGACTGTTACTGTCCGTCTTGAATATTTCGACGACACTGACAATACTTCATTGGGTTCGGAGGAATTAACCATAATTCATAGCAATGACCCAACGCATGCGATGCAAGACAAAGCTTATACTATATTAAGCCTACAAAATAAAATCAGAGTAGAATTGGAGAGTATTGTTTACACCCCTGCTTTACAGAATCCAGATGACCCCAATCTGTTGCTGAAAAACCTTTACATCGATGCGCGACTTTCACGTAACTGCAATGTAAATTTTGATTACGATGAAACAGATTTTAATCTTGCCGTAGCCACATTAGACAGTGATTGCAGTTATACAGGACAACCCGGGGAAACGGCTGATCAACATGTAGATGAATTGGTGGTGAGTTGGGATTATATAGATGGGGCAACAGAATACCAACTGGAGTGGACATTCGTAAATGATTATGCGGCAACTTTCGAAACGTATAAATCAAACACCGATGTATTTTATGATTTTGGCCACAATTCAACCCGGATAACAACAACTTCCAACAGCTATAAAATTCCACGATTATTCGATCACGGCTACGTGCTTTTTAGGGTGAGAGGTCTTGGCTACAATTATGATCCCGGTGCAAATCCAAATTTTAAGTTCCCTGGAGCTTGGTCTTCCAATAACAATGCAGCGTCGATCACCGACGGAGCGGTATCTGCCTCCAACGCTTTGGTTTACCACAATCAATTCGCTTTTGAAGAAACCCTAAACTGGCAGGCCACAACCACTTTTGCAGAAGAAGGCAAGAAAAAAGAAGTCATGAGTTTCTTCGATGGTAGTCAACGCAACAGACAGACCATCACCCGACTGAATACACTCAATAAAGTGGTAGTTGGTGAAACGATTTATGATCATCAGGGCAGACCTGCGGTGAACATTCTGCCAGTGCCCGTGACAGAACCAGGAACATCATGTGGAAATCTTGACAATTACAGTTCCTTGCATTATTACGAAAATTTCAACCTCAGTGAAAATCTGCCCGGCAATTCATACAGCCGAAATGATTTCGATAAGGATGAAGCCAACGGTGTATACTGTCCTGTAACAACTGCCGATGCCATGGCTACTTCCAATGGTGCTGGCCAGTATTACAGTCCAAACAATCCGGAGCAAAACGCTCAGCAAGCTTATGTTCCAGATGCTGAAGGTTATCCTTTTACTCAGGTGGAATACATGCCTGACAATACAGGTCGGATACGCGCCCAAAGCGGCGTAGGACCAGACTTTCAGCTGCAAGGAGGTCATGAAACGAAATACTATTATGGCTCACCATTCCAGATTGAACTGAATAGAATGTTCGGGGCGGAAGTGGGTAACGCGAGTCATTACCAAAAAAACATGGTAATGGATCCCAATGGACAAACAAGCATAAGCTACTTGGACATGGAAGGCCGCACCATTGCTACTTGTCTGGCCGGTGAAACACCGGTGAATCTTGAGCCACTCGGCACTTTACCCGCAAACCCTACAGAACTTACTGTAAGCTTGCTGGCTGAGGATGCACCGGGAACTCTAACCGAATCGCAATACGATGAGGAAGGTAATTTGATTCTGTCAGAAACACCGGCAGAAACAACTCCGAGTGCTACCGATGGAATTATTCTCGATACAAAAACTTTGGTGGTGAGCGTACCGGGTACTTATTCCTTTGAATACAATCTTCACAATGAACCACTCACTTTGACTTGCACGAACAATCCAAATCTCTGTGTCTCGTGTGTGTATAACTTGCAGTTCTCACTTATTGATGAATGTGGTGAGGAAAAATTCGGCATAACAGAATTACAGGGCGTTGCCGGCAGTGTAACACTTGAAAATGGCCCTATCAATATTGGGGTTCCAACCTATTCGGTGGTATATAATGATGACGGTGTACCATCTGTTGAAACCACGATCAATCCAGACGATATTATCATGGTGCCTTTGCCACAGGCGAGCACCTGCTCGGATGGCACCGGTGTAGTAAATTACACCAAAGTTTTTGCAACGGTTACCCTGGGTATTGGATCCTATCAGGTATCCAAACTCCTAACTCTAAATGAGGACGCCATTCAGCAATATGCTGACGCATACGCCCTCACCAATTGCGATGTCAATTTTCAAGATATTTTAGAAGCAGAATATGCCGCTATTGATCTCAGTGGTTGTTATACCGATTGTGAAGAATGTGCCGCCGGACTTGGAACACGCGATGCATTTATTGCCAATGGTGGAGATGCAGCAGCTTATGACGAAATGTATGCCGATTGTATGGACATGTGCGACGAATACATCGAGCCTTGTGCAACCGCTTTGGAGTTGATGCTAACAGACGTAAGCCTAGCCGGACAATACTGCGAGTTTACGGTGGATGGAGAAAACTATCTTGTATCCAATCATCCATTGTCAATTTTGAATACCAGTAACCAACTTCCTCACACGGATGCCAATTGGAGAAATCCAAACAATCCATTTGTAGATGGCGTGCCAACTGCCTATTACGATGAAGAGGGCAATCGCACCAAAATCCCTTTGGATATCACAGATACCCCAGAATTATACGAACCCGCTGTATTGCTCACCGATGCCGACAACAACGGCTTGCATGATTTTGTGTACATCGACGAATTCGGTGGGATATATACCTACCCTGAATATCTGGCTAACGTAAAAGATTTCATTGCCGAGTTTGACGCTGGTTGGGCAAAATCCCTGGTTTCTTACCATCCAGAGTATTGCTATTACGAAGCATGTCTGCACAATGGTCCTGACGAATACGAGCAATGCGGAAATTTCGCTGAATGTGGACCCATGATCACTAATAGCACCACCTTCGATCATTTGCTTATCAACACCAATACTATAGAAAAGGCCGAAACTCTGGGATTTCTTAATGGCTCTTCAGTTCCTTACAACTGGACATTGATAAACGCTCAAGGTTTGGAAGACCCGTTCGCGACGGATGATGATGGCTTCAACCTTATGGTAATAAATGAAATTCAAACAGAGCTCCAGGCAAAATGGAACAATTATACTGGCGCACCCTTCAATATGTCATTGCCCGCCTTTGCGGCCTATATCACTTTGGGGCCTACTATTGATAACAATCTTTCGGATAATGTTCTTCCCAATCCGCTTCCAGTCTTCGGTCAACAGTACGCTGGTCTTACATTAACCACTGAGCAATGGGAAGTAATCTTCAATGACGAATGGCAAACTTTGAAAAATCTCTATTACAGTGCCAAGCAACAAGCGCAACTGAAATATTATCACGCGCACGTGATCGAAGAAGAATGCATTGGTTACAATCAATGCATGGGTGAAGATTATTTTAATCCCTGGCAGCACTGGACCTTTATGAATGATAACAGTGTGTTGGGTTATCTTGATGGTCCATATTTCAATCCAGATCAACCATGCGGAAGCAGCACATACGCACTGTATGCCAACAAAATTCCGCGTTTTATGGGAATTGAAGACTACGAAGGCATTGAGAATGCCAGCAATTCAGAATACATGGCCTATCAAATGTATTTGCAAACCGGCCAATGCCCTGTTGATTTTAATCTTCAGGTACTCCTGAATGCCATTGCCGGACAACACCATTTGTTGGCAACCAACAATCCACTTATTGATTACAACGAAATGTTGGGGCTATCGCTTGCCCTGAATGATGTTTACGGAACAAATGCAGGGGGCTGGGATTGGAAATGGACTGGAAGTGTCTACCAAAATACACTGACCGCAAACTGGACTGAAGTAAACCCAGATAACTCTGCGCCTATTTGTAATCTTATTCTCAACGGAGGCACAGCGATTGCCAATCTTACCAATGGATGGGCGGATGTATCAGGTATACGCGCCCTGGATTTTACAACAGAATCAAGCGGAACTTACAATTTCAATATCGAAGTAGGCTTTCAACCTCCAATAGATCAAAACAACAATCTACCTCCTATGGAATGGCATGCCATCAATGGCAGCACAACTTGCATGACCTTGGGAAGTTGCTCTTTCGAACCTTTGCCGCAGCCCAATGATCTTGCGCTGGGACTTTTGCCCTTATTCAACTACGCAAATACCGTATCTTCAATCAACACAAGTCTGCTTTTTGACGAAAATCCTTTAACTGAACCCGATATTGCTTCGGCTATTAGCAATCACCTCGGAGCGGGAGACAATGATCCTATCTTGTTCTCATTCGTTGATGCCGCGCAGGACTATTGGAAAATTCAGAAAGACGGCGTCAGCTATCCTTACATTAAGCTCGCTGTAAATACTGCCACTACCGTGAATAATGCAAACTGGACCGACTGGAATTTTGGAGCGGGAGATTACTTCTTCCAAAATCTGAATACCGCATGTGAGCATTATTGGACAATGGACATTATGAATGTCAATGGAGGAACTCTTGCCGGTACTATTGAGGGAGAAGCCTGGCTTGTTACCAGTGCAACCACAGATGAACCTCTCTCACTTGGAAGCTGCGATTGGCCCGATCCATTGGAGTGTGCATCAGATGCACATCAAACCTGGGAAGACCTCACAACTTTACTCATCGATGTTTTACCAGAGATTACCGAAACATCAGTTGATCAATTGGTAACTAATACACTTTATACGCAATTGTTAGAATCCCAAAATGGTTTGGAAAATGATGACGTCTGCACAACTGAAAATGATAAACTTCAAGAACACGATAGCTCTATCGATCACCTTACATTTTTCCTCAACAATGATTGCAGTTGTTTTGTAGAATTGGATTTGGTTGAAGTAAATCCTGCTGGTGCGCCTGCTCTCAGCGTTTTTGGCGCTACGCATGTTTTCGAATTGATAGATGAAACTGCTGTCTTCACCCCGGTAGGCGAACCCGATGCAAGTGGCAATTACCACGAATTCGAAATACTCATTTCAAGAGGATATCACCAGATGACCAATTTGACCAAAACATGGCTTATCCATGGCTATACTCCTTGCATGGGTTATTTGCCTTGCGAATTCGAGTGCGCCGAAGAAGCTACTGCTGGTGGAACAGGCAAACCTAACTTACCAAATACAGGATTGGAAGCTACAAAGAAGGCCGACAACAGCGTAGACAAATACCAGGAATACAAAGAGGCACTTATTGCATTCAACTCCATGCTTGGTTACCTACCAGAAGATGCTGAGTATATTTCCCCTGAGGTGTATACCGATTTCTTCCTTGGAGGATCTGAATATTCTGTTGAAGAATACAGTAAATTCCTGAGTACCTTTTCTTCTGCAATTGACAACATCGCCAAGGCGGAGCAATTGGGCGTTTTTGCAGCTGAATATGGCAACAGCAGAAATCCATTGCTGGAATATTTGCGTTATCTCGATATCGTCGAATACTATAATTCTACAACAGGTAATGCCCTCGGTTACCCTATCACTGCAATCAATTATTCTGAATATACTTATGAAAATCTGGCAACAGTAAGTGCAGGATACCTTGACTATCTAAACGATAATAGTTTTGGTGCTACTCCACCATCGCTTGTAGAATGGCGCGACGCAGAATACGGCAATCCAACAACCGACATTTGTACTCAAAAATACAACAAATACCTTATTGCTTATCGCTACTTCGCATACACACAAACAGAAAATGTAACCTGCGAAGGATTTGAAAAGCTATTCCCGCTCTATACACGCGAAGATTTCGAAGCAAGTGGATTGTGTTGCAGCAACCAATCACTATCGGAATTTACGACTTACATAAACAATTTTTACGACCCCGCCGACTGCCCTGCTGGAATGCCCTATATCGAAAAATGCGACAACTCCGGAGCAGAAAATGTGAATGCAGTGGTTCAAAAAGAAACAAGCTCCAGCTGCGCTCAACTTTATCGCAATTGGCTTACCTATATAGGGCGATTTAATACCATGTTCCTGCAATGCACCCTAAGTGTAGGACCCTATAGAAGTTTTCAGGAGTTTGAATCTGCAGGACTATGTGAATGTGTGCGCGATTACCTCGTCTATCTCGAGGGTCTTATGCGCACCGGAACAATTACCACATGTCCGGTTGATGTCTGGAATTGGGGAAGTTGTGCCCCCAAACAAGATAATACGTGCTACGAAGATTATCTGGCCATTATGGCAACTTACAACAACTTTGTGAATTCAGGTACACAATCTACCAGCCAGACCGGAGGCTATGTGTATATCAAATCTATTACCACTCAATCCGGACAAACAGTTACTCTAAAATTTTGGCCTATTCGGGTTCGAGTGCTTGAAGCTGATTTTATTGATAATGAATTGTGTGATTGTTTGCCCGAGTGGCAAGCCTTCCTCAATGCTCTTATGGATGGCGCATATCCCGATTTTGATATCGTAACGGATGGTTGGAAACTCGATCTTGCCACCTTCTGCCAGCAACGTCCATGCGAACCAGAAATGAACCTGATGGCCATGGAACCACTTCCTGCCGCAAACTACATCGACCCCTGCGCTCAAGGGCTCATCGACAATGCTTACAACAATGCCTTAAACCTTTACAACAATTTAATTGAAGGCGTCAAATCTGAATTCATCCAATCATACACCAGTCATTGTCTCGAAAATCTGACCGAAACATTTACAACCAGCTATTTTGACAAACAATACCACTACACGCTCTACTATTACGATCAGGCGGGCAATTTAGTACGCACCGTTCCTCCCGAGGGAAATGAGCCTTTGTATATGACAAGAGAAATTCCTTATCCACAAGGTTATATTTTCGATGAAGGTGAACAGGATGGATATATCAACTTCCAACTCACTGAAGCGGATAAAACAGATGAGAATCCGGACAACGTTACATTCACCAGTCACCGCATGGCGACAACTTATACGTACAATAGCCTCAATCAGTTGATCGCTCAAAAACTACCTGATCACGACGGCATGGTGATAAGTGAAAAAGAGCAGACAATTGGCATTCCCGAGGATGTTGTGGTAACGAATATCCAGATGGTGAATGCAAACCTGGGATACCTCACGGGTTACAAAACAGTGCAGGATCAACAGGCCGGTTGTGTATATAAAACACAAGATGCTGGCCATACATGGGCACCTGTGCGCAACATTTTGGGCGCAACCATTTATGACATGGCGTGGTACGGCAATGATGCGGGCAAGGCCATTGCCGTAGGAGAAGGGGGAACGATTATGCAGACCACAGATGGTGGTCAAACATGGCTGAGCCTAAGCCAACCATATATGGCAGGTGTTTTCGAAAACCTGCAGGCAATTGCATTCAACGATGAATACAATGGTGTTGTTAATGGAATTGTAGTAGGTGATAAAGGAGTTGCAATCAAAATAGTGCTTACTGGCGATGTTGCAGTCCTTATCAAATATATCTACAATGTAAATGCAAACTTTACAGGCGTGGTAGCTATGGGTGGAGAATTCAACTACCGCGCTATAGCCAATTACCAACCCACCAATGGACTGCCCTACAGCAAAACGATCTCAACAACAAATAGTGGTCAGGCCTGGTCGGTCCTGGAACTGAAATCAAATACCCTCAACATCGCGCAATGCGGTCCCGCCAATGTGCAGGCAGTTGCCGGTCGCGATGGACAAATTTATATCCTGCAACCGGATGGAAATTATGTACAAAAGGCGAACAATCTTCAGGGAGACATTCTTGATATCATGTTCTTTACCGCCACATCCGCTGTTGCAATCGTTACAACACAACCCAACGGTACACAAGGCAAATTGATGCGCTCCACAGATGGTGGAGCATCATGGAACAATCTGCCCAATCAAACGTCCGATTATACCAAACTGCATTACTACGGTCAGACAGAAAATATTATGAAAGCCTTTGCGCAACGCAATGGCAATGGACCCTGCAGGGTTTTATGCAACGCAACGACGGGCTCGGTATTCCTCAATACCGCCAATGCTGCTGTGGGAAGTGCAAGTGCCAGTTGGGCTGCCGCACCTGTTGATCCGGAAAGCACTTTTACTCCTGCTATTTTGGTAAACACGACAACCAATAAGGTGACGAATGAAGTTGAGTTTCCATCTCCTGACTGGGGTACCATATCTGCCTTCAACGACGCAAAAGCCATCGAAGGAATAAGCACGGCTGCGCATACCGCTCAAGTTGGAGTGCTGGTAGGCACCAATTTGAATTTCTATAACATAACCCAATTCTTTACTGAGACGCCAACACTATCGGCTGCATACAGCACTCAAAGCAACATTGCTTCTATAGCAAAACATCCGAATCAAAATATTATCTATGTATTGAAAAACACGGCTGATCCAAACCTTTACACCATCACTTTAAATGGAACAACTGTAACCATTAGTCCAAATACATTTGACTCCTTTGGTGCCAACAAATTGAGTGTTCAGGGGAATACCCTTGTTTTACTAAATACGTCCAATGGTAAGGTGAGGCACTACAACCTCAACGGCAGTGGATTAATTACAGGTAACGCATCGGATAAAACCGTCCTTGCCGTTCCATTACAAGACATAGCAACAATACCGGGGCAATCCAATACTACCGTTTCGGTTGGTCAAAATGGAACTGTGCTATTCGCATCTACAATTGCGCATCAACCTATACTTTCATATTACAATGCCGACTGGAATTCTATTGCAACATATACTCAAGGGGGCTTTGAGTTTAGCGCATTGCTTGCGGGTAATAACGGCACTTTGGTGCGCATGAAATTAGAAACCCTCAATAGTAACGACCACACTACCAATAATACTATCAACACTCAAACCTCGCAAAACCTTACCGATATTGCCTGGGATGATGCAACTAACAAATACTATGTTGTAGGTGCAAACAACACCGCCCGCTATAGTTCCAATGGCCTTAGCAATTCTGCACCTCAGGTGGTAGCAGGTGGCGTGGGCAGCACAAGTTTAAAATGTGCGATGATTGTAGAAGGTACCAACTTAGACCTGCTTTGTGCGGGCTCACAGGGCCGCTTCCAGCGCAAACAACTTTTGAGTAGTGCAGAAGTATACAACGTATACACACAGCCTTTGCGCAAAGTCCATTTTGCTGAGGGAGCATACAAAGGAACCATCGTGGGCGATTATGGCACCGTGCGCATAACCAACAACAGCGGCAATGCATGGGCTCCAGCACAAACCCTTGCCAACCCCAATGCTGTCACCCATCTCTATGCTGTCCATACCTCTACAAACGGCACGCGCCTGGTTGGTGGAGATCATGGGTTTATTTCCAAAGTAGAAAATGGTATCATGGGCGCTGACCTATGCACTAGTTGTGGCAATGCAGCGGCTGATGAAATACGCGACATAGAATTTAATTCCTTTAACGATACATACATGGCCGCGGGCCAAGACGGTGGCAACATGTACGTGTGTCGATCCATTGGAGGTGATCTTTGGACTACCCAAAGCCAGGTGCCGTCATTAGCTGGTTCCATCAACGACATGGCCATTTTACCATTAAACGACCATCTGCTCTGCGTAGGTAATGCAGGGCGTGCCTTTTATATTAAAAATGGTCAGGCAGCCCAAACTGTTTTAGTGAATAGCGGAGGACAAGGTGCCGTAACCTATTTCAACGATCTCTACACCATCAGCCTTATTGACGGAATAACAGCTATTGCCGCTGGTGCCGATGGTCTCATCATCAAGAGCGACAATAACAGCCTTGCTTTAGATGCTCAAACTACGCCCGGAACATACAACTACAGCGGCTGGGTATTTAACCTGCCCATCAATCAAACGGATGAATCAAATCCGGCACAGAATGATGTTGGGCTAATGGATATCTATGCCCTGGCCCCAACGGGTCCATATACCGGCATTGTGGGAGGTAGTTATGATGCTAATCAGCATTACAGCCGACTCTACAACGACCAAAGTGGTGAGTACAGTACACTGTTCTATTACGACATGCTGGGTCGTATTGTGGCCAGCCAGAATACCAAACAAGCGAGAAAACACGCTCCTCAATTTGCTGCAAATGGAACACTCATTGCACCAACCGAAGTGCTGGATGAAAACAATGTTGTGATTGACAGAATATGGGCAGAAGCATGGAGCTATACTCTATATGATGGACTTGGAAGAGTTTATCAGGCAGGCCAGAAATACGAGAACGATGACCCACTAGATGCCCGATTCAATAGCATTTTCGGAATGCAGATAGGTCCTGTTTTTAACCCCCGCACCATTGACTATCAAAACTACGAAGCATGGATTGGAGAGAGTTCGGGCAGCCGTCAACAGGTAACCACTACCCAATATGACGAAGTTGTTCCTGAATATACCGATCTGCCAACAGACTTTTTCGTTGCACAAAACAGGCACGCCCGTAAGCGGGTAACGAGTGTGTGTTACGAAACGGTCTTTGATGAAGATCCTGCTTCATACCACAACGCCACACACTACGCCTACGACATACATGGCAATGTGCACACACTGTTGCAAGACAACGCCAATCTGCCAGCCGACCTGGAAGACCAGCGATTTAAACGCGTAGAATACACCTACGATCTAATTAGCGGCAACGTCCACGAGGTGCGCTACCAACCCGGTGCGGCAGATCAGATGACACACCGCTACACCTACGATGCCGACAACCGCATTGTGGATGTACACACCAGTGCCAATGGCCTGCTGTGGGACAAGGATGCACATTATATCTATTATGATCACGGTCCACTGGCACGCGTAGAACTTGGCGACAACCAGGTGCAGGGTCTTGATTACACATACAACTTGCAGGGATGGTTGAAAGCAACCAACAGCAGCTCTCTCAATGCTGAGTTGGATATGGGCAAAGACTCCCATGACGGCAGCACAAACCAATATTTTGCAGAAGACGCCATGAGTTTCAGCCTGCATTATTTCAGCGGCGATTATCAGCGAATAGGGACAACCACCCAGCCACAGTTCTTAGCCAATACCAGTGGAAGTACACTTGAGTCCAACCGCGAAGATCTCTGGAATGGCAACATTGGCATGATGCTTACCAACATCAAAGACCCTGATCCCACTGACAATCCAACCACGGATGTCTGGGGCATGTTAGGCATGGCTTATCGATACGACCAACTTAATAGGCTTGTATTAGCCGGAGGATACTCAGACTTTGTTATTGGAGAACCAGACCCGAATACCATTCCACCAACACCTGACCCCGGCAGCTTTGGCTCGGGCAATGCAGGTAAATACAAAAACGGTTTTACGTATGACGCCAACGGAAACATTCTTTCTCAAGACCGCCGAGATCAAAGTGGACAGGTGATAGACAATCTTAGCTATCAATACAACCGCACACCGCTGTTAGATGCACAAGGCATACAGATGACCGACGGACAGGGCAATCTCCTTTGGGACAAGATGCTCTCCAACCGCCTTTACAGTGTAGATGATGCCAATACGAATACCGCACAATATTCCGATGACATCGACGATATGCCTACATACAATGGCACGAACGTGAACGTAAATAACAATTACGGCTACACCGAGATCGGCGAACTGTTAAGAGACAATGCTGAGGATATCGAACAAATCGTGTGGCGTGTAGATAGCAAAATCGCCTATATTTATCGCACGGATGAGTCTGCTAAGAAAGAACTTGGATTTGAATACGATGCTATGGGCAATAGAATAGCCAAACATATTTATTCTGCTGTGGGCGTTTGGGAGAAGAGCACATTTTATGTGCGCGACGCCAGTGGTAATGTAATGGCTGCCTATGAGGAAACCATCGAATTGGTAAACATAGACCTAGACCCCGAGTTGGAAGAAGTGATCGATTACGATTGCATCGAACGTCCTATTTATGGCAGTTCGCGCGTGGGTATGGAAACTACGCTTATCGAAATGGTCGAGGCAGACGCACCGTCCTCCACCGATGCCAAGCGCACTCTTGGCTACAAACAATACGAACTCTCTAACCATCTGGGCAATGTGCTAGCCGTTGTGAATGATATGAAGCTCCCGGATTTCAATGGAACTCTTATCGTGAGTTATACAGCTGTTGTGGTGAGTGCTACAGATTACTCTCCGTTCGGGACAGTGTTGTATGGAAGGAGTTTTAGCACCAGCGCATATCGGTATGGGTTTAATGGGAAGGAGAAGGATGATGAAAGCTTTTCTGGTGACTTAGATTTTGGAGCAAGGGTTTTAGATGTGAGATTGGGAAGATGGCTGACTGTCGATCCTTTTTGGTGGTTAGGAACAGGAACTAGTCCATATAATTTTGCACTTAATGTGCCTATTGTGATGATAGATCCATCTGGTGGCAAGGAACGCCCCTATGTTAAAGGAAAATCAAAACCAATTCAAGAATTGCCAAATACAAAGACACCAGCGTATAATTATGATAAGCAAGGTGAGTCAACAGGTTGGCATCCAAACTGTGCTTTAGCTTATAATTGTCACTCCTATGCATGGCACAATAGTGGTCAGGATACATATGATCCTTATGGGGACAATGCTGAATTCTCCAAAGCTCCATTATGGGATCAAAATGCGACAGACGACATAGAGGAGCAAAATCCATTGCAACTTCGAAGCGATATTCGAAACAAAGTAGGCGATAGAGTAATATACTATCAGGATAGCAATGGTGATGGTGAATGGTCATTGGATGAGCCAATTGCACATTCGGCAATCGTAGATGAAGTTGACAGTGACGGAAATACTACAGTCGTCAGAAGTAAAATGGGAGAAGAAGGAATTTCTTATAACCATCCAGGAGCGCCAGGATTTTATGAAAAAGATGGCGATAAAAAACTTTCCCGAACTTATATGAGAGTAAGTGGTAATTACCAAAATTTGTATGGAATTCGATTTGATTCTGATACCGCCATTCCTGTAATGAAAGCTGATGGCAAAACAATTGATTACCTCATAGTACAAGATTTGAATACTGGAAAGGACTACGGTGTCACGCGCAATGCAAATGGATCTTATAGTTTTTATGAACCGACGCCCTCATCACAGACAGAAAAAAAATAATTTTCCATATGACTAGAATTTCAGAACGCATAATGCTAGCTCCTTTATTTATCGCTTTTTGTCACATCGGATGTCAAGAAAGTTCAACTTTTGAATTTCCAAAGGAAAACCAAAATAATATTAGAGTTATTGAAAATTTTGCTGACACTTTACTTTGCCAATGCAAAACGGAGAAATATTACGATGACACTGTCACGTATATTCCTTCAGATAATGTTATTATAACACTAATAGAAAATGTTTCCGATTCGACTCAAATCTCAATGCTCGACGTCAGAAATCATAAACCGGAAAACTCTGTTATTCCAACGTGCGAAGTACCAAAAGGATTAATTTCACTATGCATTCTGAGATATATTATCTCAACTAAAGATCCTAGACAAGTAAGCAAGAACAAACTCTGTAACATTTGCAGGCTAAGAACACAATCAGATGACGAATTTTGGTCTATTGATTCTCGGGAGCTTGCTAAACAAAAGGCCAGACTGAAGGACTGGTACTCTAAATATAAGGCGGCGCCATGGGAAATTCGAAGAAGTAAATGGGAATCTAATAATTTGAAGTGATTAGCTAATTGAAATCATTTGCAGCCTATAATGCCAAACATCACCTGGTCGATGGATTTTATGCATGACAGTCTTCAGTTTGGAAAGACTTTTAGATCTTTTAATGTCATAGATGATTTTAATCATGAAGCTCTGAACATCACAATAGATACTTCGCTCAATAGCAAACGCGTTATTCGGGAGCTTGATCAACTCATTGATTGGCGCGGCAAACCGGAAAATATCCGTGTTGACAATGGGCCAGAGTTTATTGCATTTGCTTTGATGCAATGGGCAAAAGAACCAGGAATAGAATTGCAGTTCATACAGAAAGGAAAGCCTCAACAGAATGGATATATCGAAAGATTTAATCGATCCTATCGCACTGAAATTCTTGATGCCTACGCCTTCGACAACTTGAAACAAGCACGCATGCTAACACAGGCCTGGATGTGGTCTTACAACAATGAAAGGCCTCATAGTTCCTTGAAGTATCACACCCCCACCCAGTTCATGTTGAAATATGGAAAACTCCACTTAACCGATGCAACAAGGGAGTTTCCCACATTCCAACATGACAACATCAACAATGACTTAAAAAGTATAATTTTGGACGCTAAGGTTTAAGAGGAGCTTTCAAACCGAATAATTACGCGTTACCAGTATTTAAAGAGGCATTTGCAAATTTTGCGGTTCTAACTGATGGAAATTCCGTCTAAACTGACCAGCAAATTCGGCTCAAATTGGCCTTAAGTTAACCAAAAGTTTCTAATTTGGTTCTAATAAATCGCCTGTTTGACTCTTTTTCTATTTTCTATTCCTTATGGCAAATTCTATTTCTACACCAACAAAAAGTGCATTGCTCGTTTCTCGTTCCATTTGCTTAGAATAGTCATCCGGACCACTAATTAATTTGAAGCCCGGTTGATTTAGAACAAAACCGTAACCAAGTCTAACCTGAAGTCGCAAGGTTTTGTCAAGAATGGTCCTGAACTTAACGGATGGTGTAAGTAAGTTTACGTTTGTGAGATAATAAAGGGATCTTTCAGGTTGATCATCCGGCTCAAAAGAGGATCTGCCCTTTTCAATATGCATATACTCCAAGGAACAATTCAGATTTTTATTTTTCCAAGCGATTAAGTTAATTATCAGGCCTCCATTCAGAATGTAAGAATGTCTAGTTCCAATTCCTATCTTCATCAAAACTGCTCTTGGTTTCTTTAAAATGAGTTTATTGTAATTAACGGAGAAGGTTAAGCCAGGGTATTTCGCGTCAATTCCGAAAGAAATTGAATTCCTGTCAAGTTCACTTTGGCCATGGACTAATCCAACACATAGGCAAATAATCGTTAAAAGCGTAAATTTGTATTTCATCTATTCCAACTATAATTAAGACCAATTCCCAACGTAAAACCGCCATATGGCGTTGAGAAAGTACCACTTTCCACTCCATTTTTTAATACTGGGGAGGTTAGTGTTCCTTGCATAACCATACCTTGAATTCGGAATGATAAAGCCCTGGATTCAGTAAGATTATGACTATAAGTTGCAACGAACAAAGCTACCCCACCCCATCCTGAATAGCCATATTTATCATCATCGGTGTAAGTGTTGCCTTGGTTGTCCTTTAAGTTGATATCAACATCGTTGTATCCAACATATGCTCCTAGCTTAATCTGTCCCGACCAACCACCTTCTACAAAACTGTTGTCTTGTTGCCGCATTTGGTATCCAACCATTAAGGTCGCCTCTTTTCCTCCTTTGACAAGCTTTAGAGTTTGTCCAGCATCGTCCTGACTTCTTTTATCATGAAGACCACCTAGAGATATCAAATATCCTTTATCCTCATCAACAATTGTCAATAAATATGTCCCCATTTGATCACCCATTTGAGAGCCTCCTCCAAGCCATTTACCGCCAGTGTTTTGCCAAGATGAGTATGAAGTAAAATTGCTCTGCATGTCAATTTCATTTCCATTGAACGAATATGGCCCCGACCAGCTATTTCGAAGGTAGGAATTCTGATCAGGCCCATAGTCAATATTAAAAAAATTCAAATCAAAGGTGTAAGTCCAATTTCTATCCTTCCAACCGTCCTTGGAATTCTCACTAATTGCTTCCAAGGGCGCTTCATCCAATGAACTTATGTATTCACTCGAATAAGGGCCATAAATGGTTTCGCCGTTCGAAAGCACATGTTCTTCGCACCCCTCAATTTCTATGGCATGAATTACTTTATTTCCACTAAATGAATACGCTGAGTATTCAGGATATTTTGAAATTAGTGGGTCTACACTAAAGAATCTACCTAACCTAGCGTCTTCAACACGATATTTAAAATTTACAGATCCTTCCCAAATTTCAGCATCCATTTCCTGATTTTGGAATCCATAGCGATAAAATTCAAGGCTCCAACTCCGTCCATACAGCACTGTCCCGAACGGAGAGTAATTTTTGAGCATTAATCTGTGGATTGGATAATTCATTTTTCAAATTCTATCCAAAAATAGTACTTTTTTTTGTCATTTTAACGCCAAATTTGAAAGGCGCTCAAAAGCCATGTCGGTCTCTGAATCAATATAACTTTGTGAAAAGGAAACATATTTGAAAAACTCCTTGCTATTGGCTGCATGACCTGATATCCGACGAACGGCCTGTTCCTGCATTCCAAGTCGTAGCATGGTGGTAATCGCCGTTCTTCGCATGGTGTGCGATGTGACGTGGTCGGCCAGGGTATAGTGTTGTCTTTTCGCTTCGTTCTTAAAAATAATCGACTCCTTTCCACGCCTGCTGCGAACCTTAATAAGTGGCTCATTATGTTCTATCGTCTGACTAAGATTCTTGAGCATTTTGTTAAAATAGCCTTTGGAATATTGGGGTAGTATGTGCTTGCGACGACTCTTGTATTTGTTCAATATGTCAACTGCATATCCCGGCAATTTGATATTGCTCTCAGAACTGGTTTTCTGTGAGCGCACTTTCAAATAAACGTCCTTTCCCGTCCTTGTTAGGTGAAATTGCTGTAATGCCATTAAATCCGAAAATCGAAGTGCGACTGTACAACCAAATACAAAAATGTCTTTGATCACCTTTAGCTCGGCATTCAGTTTGTCGTCCAGAGTTTTGTCATAAATGAGGTAATTCAGCTGGGTCGGACTTAGCACCACAATCTGGATTTCCTCTTTGGGTACATGAAATTTCTTATGAAACTGTCCAACGTTTAGCATGAGGTCCTGATTGACGTAATTCAGAAATACGCGCAAGCTCTTAATGGTTTGTCCGACGTAATTGTCATAATGATTCAAATCATCATACAGGTAATCAGTAAACTGCACATGAAATTGTTTCCAGTACTTTTTTGCCTTTTCCAATTCCGAAGCATTCAAGTGATTAACCAGATACAATTTCAAATCAAACTTCTTTTCGTTACTGAAATTTTGCAACAGACGTTGCATGTAGTCATAAGATTGTGACGTAGCAGCCCTGATTCGCTGTCCATCCTTCTTTGTTCGCATTCCGCGCCTGGATGCTGATATAAAGTCTGAAAGCATTTTAAAGACGGTATGAGAATCAAGATGCTTTACTGATTTGGGATATCGTTTCATGTGCTTCGTTATTTGCTGCCTCTAACTTAAGACAAATTTTGGTTTTTCTTTGACTTCCCATAATTGGTGTGCTTATCAATATATTCCAAAATGGAATCTTTGTCATAGAGTATGACTTTTCCTCTTTGAGCAAACCTGAAGTGGTTCTTAGATCGAAGCTCAATTAGTGTAGTATCCGACTTAATGCCAAGCAAGGTTTTTGCCTCCTCCTTTGCAATCCAGTTGGAATTCTTAGGTAAAAATTCCTCTAAGATTTCTCTTAAGGCTTTTCGAATCATGATTTCAATAGGTTCCATCTGGCTGTATTTGAATGGCAAACCTATTTTATTCATTTACGACTCTTCACTGTGAAATGCACCAGTCCAAATTCGTAGTTTTTATTGAGTGATATACTTTCGGCAAAGGTCATATTGCCTCTTTTTGGTTTTGGACTTTTTGTTCAAAGACACTTTAATATCTGGCATAAGATTCAGATAGGAGAGAAGAGTAGCAGTGGCGTGCACAGCCCTGGAGTTTGACATGTTGGCTTCTTCATTGAGAAAACGGTAGAATAATTTCGCAAACTTCTTTGCACACTTGGCTCGTTCAACCGAATCCTTTGCGGATATTTTAGTCTTGCTGAGCTTTGAGTTCTGATGGATGGATGTGAGTGCTTCGAGTTGGATTCTATTTTCCGCAATTGCATTCATGGCAAAGGAAATTACTTCCAATCCGGATACCTTTAATTTGATAGGGTTCCGCGTGCTTTCAAGCTCCTTATTGGATTTGAATTTATGACCTTTTGATAGCGGGTTTCGACGCATATCGAAACTTATGGATTCTACATTGAGTGCATTCTCAGAGTAAAAATGCAGAGTTCTGGTCAATTCTTCAATTCCGTCTAACAACTTTGGTTGAATATTTTTGACTAGAAAATTGGATCTTAAACTAGCCCCTAGTTCATGTTTAACTTCTGCCAGCAATATGGCCAGGCATTTGAGATGAAATTCATTTGATAGTGGTATAGAGTCGGAAACGAATTCAAGGATCAAGTTATACTCATCCATGAGCCATTTCGCTTGAGGGGAGCCAATATTTGCAAATGTGTTGCGGTATTCAAATTTTGTAAAACCTTTTAGAATTGGCTCATAGATATCAGGCCGGAGACTTAAAATTTCCTTATCCAGCGGTCGTTTTGATTTTGAATTGTTACTGCGAACTTTTTTCATTGTGGGGGTAA
>JBJXFC010000277.1:0-7762 GCA_046153915.1 Flavobacteriales bacterium | reverse complement strand
GCAAAAACCTATGTTTATGATTCCGAAATGCGCATTAAACTGGAAGTGGCGGATGATTACTCCGGACTCGAGCTTGCTCAATTGCATGTTGATCTGGGTAAACTGCATGGAGAATGGGTAAAGGACTTTCTTTCGCAACAAAAGGTCGAAGTTGATTTTATTGCCTCTCATGGGCATACCATTTTTCACCAACCGAATGATGGATTGACATTGCAAATTGGCAGTGCGCCACACATAGCTGCCATTACCGGAATACCCGTTGTAGCTGATTTCCGAACAAGTGATGTGGCGCATGGCGGACAAGGTGCCCCGCTTGTTCCTATTGGCGATGAATTGCTTTTTGGCAGTTACGATTATTGCCTAAATCTTGGAGGCATTGCCAATATTTCTTTCAGGGAGAATGGAAAACGAGTTGCTTGTGATATCGCTCTCTGCAATATTCCATTGAATTATTATGCTGAAAAACTAGGGCTTTCATTTGACAGGAATGGTGATTTGGCGAGAACAGGAAATTTAAATGTGGAATTGCTGGAGTTGATTCAGGGTTTTCCGTTTTTTAGCCTTCCTGCTCCGAAATCTTTGGGGAAGGAATTTTTTATTGAGGATTATCGGCAAGTGCTGGCAGCGTTTCCAATTGATGCATGTGATGTCCTCGCAACATGCGTTGAACATACTGCCATTGAAATTGGCAAATACGCGAAGGACAAATCAAAACAAATGCTGGTAACGGGCGGAGGTGCGCTGAATGCTTATCTGATGGAGCGAATCGCCTACCATTCTGAAGCGATGGTTGTAATTCCTGATGAAGAAACGGTGCAGTTTAAAGAAGCATTGATCTTCGCATTTCTGGGATATCTGCGATGGACGAATCAGGTGAATTGTCTGGCATCGGTAACGGGGGCGAGGAAGGATGTGATTGGAGGAGCTGTGTATTTGTAAGTGATCGCTCCGCGATTGAGAGTTGCGGGGGTTGCTTCGCAACGGGTTTTGGTTCACCGCAGAGAGAACGAAATATATTTCGTGAAGGAGGACGCAGAGTTAGCGCAGAGATTGCTGTGCAATTATAGTTATGGCTTTGAAGATTTTGAGAACGCAGAGGATCACGTTGTAATGGGGTTGTCTTGTTACGCTGCTGCGGTTTTTGGTTCACCACAGAGGAAGCGAATCATGTTTCAGAAAGGAAGAGCCTCGTGTTGAGCATAATCGCAAAGCCATTCAGCACAACTTGTCCAGAGCGCAGCGTGGGATTAGCACATTAGACACATTAGCACATTTAGAAATATCTGCTCTTGATTAATGAAAAGATTTCGGTTTTGCACTTCGCCCCATTATCACATTATCTCAATTTGCTAATTATCTAATTAACCGCCATCTCTCTCACCGAATCGCTAATGATCAACTTCCCCGCCGTCTTCGCTTTGATCTCGTCGATTGTAACCCCGGGTGCGTATTCCAGCAGGTGAAATGCTCCGTCTTTCACATCAAAAACACCGAGGTCGCTCACAATCTTTTTGACACAATGCACACCTGTTAATGGCAAACTGCATGACGGAAGTAATTTGGAATGGCCTGCTTTATCGCAATGCTGCATGGCAACGATGATGTTTTTGGCTGAGGCTACAAGGTCCATCGCACCACCCATGCCTTTTACCATTTTACCCGGCACTTTCCAATTGGCTATGTCGCCGTTCTCACTCACTTCCATCGCTCCCAAAATGGTGAGGTCAATTTTTTGTGCGCGTATCATGCCAAAACTCATTGCACTATCAAATATCGCAGAACCAGGCAACATTGTAATCGTTTGTTTGCCAGCATTGATCAAATCCGCGTCCTCTTCTCCTTCAAAAGGAAATGGTCCCATGCCCAACAATCCGTTTTCTGATTGCAATTCAACTTCTATTCCTTGCGGAAGATAGTTGGCTACAAGTGTGGGAATACCGATGCCGAGGTTGACATACATCCCATCTTTTACTTCCTGTGCGATTCGTTTCGCTATTCCTATTTTGTCAAGCATATTGCTGTTTTGGGGTATTGGGTAGTTGGTACTTGGTATTGGGTAGATGGTACTTAGAACTTGGTTAGTGTCTTTTGTCTAGAGTCTGGCGTCTTTTGTCTTTATCGCTTTCTCACCGTCCTCTGCTCAATCCGCTTCTCGTAATTTTCTCCCTGAAAAATACGATGCACATACACTCCGGGAGTGTGAATCATATCGGGATCGAGTTCGCCATCGGCAACCAATTCTTCGACCTCAGCGATGGTTATTTTACCGGCCATGGCCATCAATGGATTAAAATTTCTCGCCGTTGAACGAAAAACAAGATTGCCTTTACTATCCCCTTTCCATGCCTTTACAATGGCGAAGTCGGCATCGAAGGCATACTCCATCAAATATTTTTTACCGTTGAATTCGCGTGTTTCTTTTCCGATGGCTACTTCCGTTCCCACACCAGCAGGAGTGAAAATTGCGGGCATGCCATAGCCCGCTGCCATGCAACGAGTGGCCAAAGTTCCCTGCGGAATCAACTCAACATCGAGCTCTCCGCTGAGCATCTGACGTTCGAATTCTGCATTCTCACCTACATAGGATGAAATCATTTTTTTGACTTGTCTGCCTTGCAACAACAAACCAAGTCCAAAATCATCAACTCCGGCATTGTTGGAAATACAGGTGAGATTTTTGACACCGGATTTTACGAGTTGCGTAATGCTATTTTCTGGAATTCCGCAGAGGCCAAATCCTCCCACCATCAATGTCATTCCATCCTGAATGCCCTGGCACGCTTCTTCTGCGTTTTTTACTATTTTGTTGATTGGCATCTAAATTAGAATTTTGGTATAAATATAATCACTCACTCACATAAACCCTTTTCACCCGCTGACTGATAGAAGTCAGAATTTCATACGCTATTGTTCCGCATTTGGTCGCGACTTCATCCAGCGTGATGTCGCGGCCAAATACGATGGCCTCACCACCTTCTGCACATTCAATTCCGGTAATATCAATCATCATCATATCCATGCAAACATTTCCGACAATAGGACACCTTTTTCCGGAAATCAATACATGCCCAATACCATTGCTCAAAGCGCGACGAATGCCATCGGCATAACCTACAGGTATCGTTGCAATGGTCATGCTGTTTGGGGCTACAAATTTTCTGGAATACCCAATGCTTTCTCCTTTGTGTATTTTTTTGATCTGTGAAATAATCGTTTTTAATGTGCTCACTTCCTGCAATTGCCCAACGTCTTGTTTGCTTACTGCCACGCCATACAAACCAACTCCAAGTCGCACCATGTCAAATTGAGATGCCGTAAAACGACTGATTCCACCGGTGTTCAGAGCGTGCATCAGAAAATTCTGCTTCAGCGTTTTTTTCATCTGCTTGCAAATGCTCTCAAACTCATCCAATTGTTTTTGTGTAAAAACATCGTGCATTGGTTCATCTGTTGCGGCGAGGTGAGTAAACACTGAAGCGATTTTTATCTGGGGTAGAATGGTCAACTTTGCCAAAAGTTCCATCAATTGATCGGCTTCAAATCCCAAGCGATGCATACCGGAATCGAGTTTGATATGGATGGGATATGGCTGTGTAATGCCCGCAAATTCCAAAGCCCGCACAAATGCATTTAATGTGCGCATCGAATAAATTTCGGGCTCCAGTTTGTGGCGAATCATCATGGGCAAACTACTGGCCTCGGCATTCATCACCATAATAGGCAACGAAATGCCTGCCTTGCGAAGCGCCACTCCTTCATCTGTATATGCAACTGCGAGATAATCCACTTTGTTGAACTCCAGCAAAGACGCCACTTCATGCGCACCACTGCCATATCCAAAAGCTTTTACCATCACCATCAACTTGGTCTCTGGTTTCAATTTACTTCTGTAGTAGTTGAGGTTGTATGCAAGTGAACCGAGATTGATTTCAAGAACTGTGTCGTGCGTTTTTTCCTGGAGATGTGCCACGATACGTTCAAATCGATAGTCACGCGCTCCTTTTACCAGGATGGCGCAATGAGCAAATTCTGCTGTGTTCAGATTTTCAAGAAATGATTCCGTGGTTGCAAAAAGTGTAGTGGTTTCATCTGCCTTCAAACCATTGGAAAGACTTTTGCCGATTCCAATAAGTTTGTCGATGCCTTTGGATTTTAACAAAGACTGAATGCGATCATGCAAGTCAGATTCATTCAAACCGGATTGCAGAATGTCTGATAGAATCACAATCTTTTTTCTACCACGAGCGTGTTGCTGCAAAAAGTCCAATGCAATTTCGAGCGACTGCAAATCATTGCTGTAGGCATCGTTTACAATCACACTATCGCCATCGCCATGTGCCAATTGAAGACGCATTTCCAACGGACTTAGGCGAGAAAGTCGTTCGCGTATTTCTTCATGCGAATAGTTGAGCGCATGCAAGGCATAAATGCAGGTCGAAATATTTTGTACCGACGCCTTGTCGCTAAATTGAATTTCGTATTCTCCCATCTCACCCAATTGCAGTGTGGATGTGCCAGCGTGTATGGTCATTGTTTTTTCCGGCGAGGGCACAAAAAGAATGCGCTTTGAATCAAGCCAGGGCAAAATTTGTTGTTTGATATCAGCATCGTCTGGGCAAATTATAATTTCTGCCTTCGCAAAAAGATTTAGTTTTTCTCCAATCTGTTGTTTGCGGCTCAAAAAGTTTTCGCTGTGCGCAGTGCCTATGGATGTAAAAATTCCGATAGTTGGTTGAATCACTTTCGCCAGTTTTTCCATTTCGCCAGGCTCAGAAATTCCCGCTTCGAAAATGCCAAGTGTATGTGCCTGCTCTAAATTGAGCACAGAAAGCGGAACACCAATCTGCGAGTTCCAGGATTTTGGACTGCGCACAATGGTGAAGTCATCGGCAAGAAGTGTATTCAGCCATTCTTTGACAATCGTTTTTCCGTTGCTTCCCGTAATGCCGATGGTTGGAATCTGAAATTGCCCACGATGCACCGTTGCCAATTGTTGCAAAGCCAGCACACTGTTTTTTACACGAATAATGTGGGCATCCAGAAGTTGACTGATATCACAATCTTCTTCGATAATAAAAACCCGGACACCCGCTTTGTATACGTCGTTGATGTAGCGATGGCTGTCATGCCGCACTCCTTTCATAGCGACAAATAGTGCATCACCCGAAAAATTGATTTTGCGGCTGTCGAGTAAAATACGGCGGATGGGATGATCATTTCCCTGTTGTATTGTTTCACCCTGAACAATGGACGAAATTTGAAAAGCATGGTTCATGGAAAAACAGTTAGGAGTTTGAGTCAGTTTTTTTGGATGTCTTGAGTGATCGTTCTTTCATCGCCTGATTGTACGCTTCTCTGGAAAGAGGTAAGTAACTTTCTTTTTCGCCGAGTTGAACAAGTGAATCACCTTCAACGGTGCGGTATGAATACTGTGCAAGATTTCCAGTCACCATACAAATTGCATGCACTTTGGTAACAAACTCTGCAATAGCGAGCAAATGAGGCATGGGTCCAAATGGCCGTCCCATAAAATCCATATCCAATCCTGCACAAATTACACGAATGCCCTGATTGGCCAACTCATTCACAACATCTGGCAATCCTTCATCGAAGAATTGTGCTTCATCAATTCCCACAACTTCAACTTCGGATGTGAGCAACAACAACTGCGATGAATGTTCTATGGCTGTGGATCGGATGGCATTTCCTTCATGACTTACCACATCTTCATCGTGGTAGCGGTTGTCGACTTTGGGCTTAAAAATCTCCACCTTCATTTTGGCAAATTCGGCGCGTTTCATTCTGCGAATCAACTCTTCCGTTTTTCCGCTGAACATGGAACCACAGATCACTTCGATCCAGCCTTGTCTTCGCCCTCGGTTGATTGTGTTTTCTAAAAACATTCGATTTTTTCCCCTATCCTCAAAAGTGTGCAATGTTAATCGCAGGTGACCTACTTTAGGATGGTTTTTTGGCTTTTAACCCCGGTTTGTATCTCTGGTCTGGAAACATTACTTTCGCGACCGTCTTAAAGAGTAACACTATGGGAAGGATTTTTGAAACGCGAAAACACAAGATTTTTGCACGAAATGCCAAGAACGCCAAGGCTTTTACCCGCATTGGAAAAGACATAGCCATGGCTGTCAAAGCTGGAGGCCCCGACCCAGCAAACAACCCGCGGTTGCGCCAGATTATCGCAAATGCCAAGGGAGTAAATATGCCCAAGGCCAATGTGGACGCGGCCATCAAACGCGCGAGCGACAAAGACACCAGCAACTATGATGAAATGGTGTACGAGGGATATGGTCCATTTGGTGTGGCTATTCTTGTTGAAACAGCTACGGACAATCCAACCCGCACTGTTGCCAATATGCGCACCTTGTTTAACCGCGGTGGTGGCGCCCTCGGTACAAGTGGTTCATTGAGTTTTATCTTCGAAAGAAAAGGAGTTTTCCGCTTACCAAAGGAGCTGGTGCCCAATCCAGAAGAACTGGAACTCGATTTGATTGATTCTGGCCTTGAGTCTATGGAAATTGAAGAAAGTGAAATAGTCCTGTATTCAGCCTTCACTGATTTTGGAAGCCTTCAGAAGGCGATGGAAGAAAAACATATTGTTGTTACAGAGGCTAAATTAGAACGCGTGCCTTTGTCGTTTGCGGAAGAACTCACCGAAGAACAGGTTGACGAAATTCTCGAACTCGTTGAAAAAATCGAGGACGACGACGATGTACAGGCGGTGTATCACAATTTGAAATAGGTTTTCATTCTGCCATTCCCTATGAAGAGAATACTCGTGATCTTAGTTGGAGTTGTTCTCATGCAAACAAATATTTCTGCGCAGCGTGATCAAAAAATTTCCGCTGTAGCCGGCAAAATCCTCTTCACCGAATCTCAAGACGGCGAATTGCGCCTCCGCAAAATCTTCAATCGTTTTAACAAAGATCAACACGATAATCCACGTTTGGTTGCCATTGCTTTGGATGCATCATTGGGTTTGCTCGGTGTGCACAGGCTTTATCTCGGTACCACGGTCAAAGTTCCGGTTATCTATACGCTAACTTGTGGAGGAGGATGTGTGTTGTGGCTAATCGATTTGGGACTTCTCATCTTTACCAAAGACATAACGCCCTACATGGACAATCCAAACGTCTTTATGTGGACAGAAAAAAAGAAATGAATTATTCTTTAATTTGAGCAGGATGGTTTTTCCTCCATGGGATATAACATCCCAATGCCCACGACCTTTCAATGAAACTTATCTTTTGTGAAGCTCTGCTTGGCAATTCGTCTTCGAGCATGATATCTGTGAGATTGGTCCATCCACATTGGGCATGTACCTGCATAAAAAAGTAACGCTTTATTTCAAAACGGATACCCGCATGCACGCTGGCACCGTATCCTGCAAAATGTGGTTTGTTGCGATGCCTCACTCCAAAGAATGTAAAATCTGTCCAGGGCATTACAGCTCCCAGCGAAACTGCGCCATTGAATGCAGCAGTAAAGATATTGTTGCGGGTCGTATAAAAAGGCATTCGTTTCTCTAATGCAACACGAATAAAATTAAATCCATCGCTGTGATGGTAATCCATAAATCGGGGCGTGTACAAAATGTAATTGTGTGCAAATGTGCCCGTGTATTCTTCGTTGGTATACTTCTCCTCATCGATGTATCCATCTATTTCTACCAACTGCGTCGAAGTAAGTTTGTACTTCATATGATCCCATCCTATGGAAAGTGCCAGATTTTCTTTGAAGTAATAAC
>JBJXFC010000270.1:0-2919 GCA_046153915.1 Flavobacteriales bacterium | reverse complement strand
ACCACAAAGCGGATTCAATTCTACGGATGGAGGATTATAAGCAACGGCTGGAAAAACTGCGTGCCGGTATGCGCGTTTTAATGCCTGGTGAAAGGCGCGGAATTGTCGCAAAGGATTCTTTGTTAAGCCTTGTTTGTTCTTTGCCCGGATATCGAGTTGTCTCTTTTCAATTCTACGCAAAAAAAGGAATTAAGAGCAAAGGAAATCAGATTTCAAAACGAATGAAAAGGAGAATCGCACGATTAAAACCATGAGACAAAGTATTTTTTGAAGACATCCGCGCAGAAATGCCTAACAAGTCCAAACGCCCGCTTGCTGGAATTGCGCTAACAGTTCGATAAAGTAATTTGGATATTGCCCAAAGTCCCGCAGTGGAAAAACTATGAGTTTTATTTCTGCAATACTGTATCAACGCCCCGCACCATTCACCCCCAACCCAACTTATCTTCCCCGTCAAAACTGTTTCTCAATATGAAACAACCACAACGTTTCCAAAGGCTTGTACTTGTCACCATGCTTTTCCTGCTAGCTCAGGGATTGGCGAATGGAGCGACCTCCAGTATATCCTCCTTTCAAAATCTGTCCGCTCCAAACGACTCTACAAGCGCAACTAACGAAACAGCCATTTCGGTTGAATACAAACCAGAGCACGCGCTTGTTTTTCACTTAACGTATCTATTAAAATCAAATGGGTATGAAGTAAGTCCTGACGCCCATCTGTCTGCCTACCTGGATTTAGCGACAGAAGAGGAAAGAGTGCAGTATACGATGTTCGCATTTCCGAAAATGAAAGAAGCGGATCGTATGCAATGCGCCAATATGTTCTGGCTTGCGTTTATGATGAAATCAGAAGGTAGAACCAATGCGTCGCATGTTTTTTTGAATGATCTTTTTTCGGCCATTGATCTGGATACAGAAGTCTTCAAAAAAATGTACGGTTTTCTGAATAGCCCTTTACAGGGATCTGACCCCGTGCGCCGGCATTTCATCGGAAGAGAAAGGCTTCTGTATTATAGAAGTTTTTACGGATGGCTTAACGCGCAAAAAGGTCCATCCAAACTGCAAAAACAAATGAAGGAGTTGCTTTTGGAATTTGAGTTCGAGAAATTATTCGCACTCTTCCAGATAGATGAACCTTATAACACGGAGGCCGATGAATTGGATGCTGAAACCAATTTGGGCCTTGGCCTGAGTATGCTTCTCAGCGACAACCCGTACTCCCCATTTTCGTTTCTTGAGGCCGCTGCTAAAAAAAAACCGAACGACTTCCAGGTGGTCTATGCTTACGCGGTTTATCTGGACATCTGGGAAGCCAGTGAAGAAATATCCGAATTGCTCAAAGAGTATTATGCGAAGAACGCTCCCAAAGAACTCAATTATGACACGATACATCTTTCCAAAATCTATTGTATTGCGCTCTTCGAAGACAGTGACCGCGATCCCGCTTTTGCGCGACTGAATGAAACGATCGCAACGGCGAATGCACTCTATGGCGACCCCAACTATCTAAATGGCTTGCTTATTCAGGAAACGGCCTTCGAATTCATGGAAAGAATGAATGCGGACAAGGAAATACTGCAATTGGAAAAAGCATTGCAAAACCACTTAATCACCCTGGGTGATCAGCACAAAGAGGTGGGGATAGATTATAGTGCACTTGCAAGAGCCCAGGATTTTGCCATGCTGGACGACGCGGTATATCCGATATCTGATGAGGAACTTTACGTGCACAGGAGCAAGCATCGACTGCGAAAAAGTATTGAGTACAATTTTGACCAGGCAATGCGCATCTTCCAACTCCATCCGGAAGAGAATTTCTATGAGCTCTTGCACGTATGGCACGATCAGGCGTCATACTGGAGCCAGTTTGATGCAGTGAAATCAGCAGATTGCTACGACCATTTGATTGCACTAAAAAAACAAAATGGTGACATAGCCTTAAGTCAGAATGAAGTCTATGGTGCCTCTGATGAGTATCTTAAAACAAATCAATTCGAAAAAGCCATAGCATGCCACACCGAACTGATTGCCGATTACAAGAGGGTGCGATCCAAGCCAGATGGCGAGATAGCGATAGAAAACATGCATATCGGAAAAGTATACCAAGCGTGGGGTGAATCATTGCTATCCACGAATCCTGCTGAAGCGAAGGAACGCATAAAACAGGCCCTTGCGTATTTTGAACTTTGCAAGGACACTATGCCTCAGTATAGCGAGGAAAGGCTTCAAAGCGCAGTTGAACAAACAAAAAAAATGCAGCGGGATTTGGAATCAAAAAAATAGCATGAAGCATTGTTTGAAAAGCGACATCGTGTGTCAACTCATCGTTTGGAATTGAAATGTACCGGATAATTCTTTCAAACTTCTCGCATTGGGCTGTAATTTAACGGTCATAAGAATCATATTCGAAGACCAATCAAACCCCTTTCTGGCCCACAAAAATCAATAAAACATGAAGGATCCTATCCGCCACCATTCCGCAGGAATCTTAATTCCCTTAACTTCTAAATGTTGGAATTAAGGCTCAGCATGCGCCATAAAATTCAATCCATTTTTGAATGAGCTGTAAACGAAGTACTATTCAATACCTCGGCAATTCCAGCAAACCGTGTTGAGCACTCTCTCCGCCACCATTCCACAGGAATCTTAATTCCTTCATTTCTTAATGGTGGAAATAAAAGCGCAGGATGCGCCCTAAAAAGCCTTTCAATTTTTCAATCAGAAGTATACAATGTTCTATTCAATTCCGCAGCAATTCCAGCAAACCGTGTTGACGAATCTATCCGAAACCATTCCACCGGAATCTTAATGTCTTAATGGTTCAAAAACTAGCGCAGGATGCGCCCAATAGAGTCTCTCAACTTTCGAATCAGCAGTAAACAGTGTGCTATTCAAGATCACCGCAATTCCTTGAATCTG
>JBJXFC010000284.1:0-7690 GCA_046153915.1 Flavobacteriales bacterium | reverse complement strand
GTTTTAATTGCAAAAGCGAAAATAGAAGAAGAGAAAAGAAAAAGGTTTATTGCCGAGAGAGAAACTGCGTGGAGAGATGTTGCCTTTAAAGCCGCCCACAAACTTGGAAATCCAGTTGATGCTACAGATACTTTTCTTCAAAGCTTAAAACGCAAGTTGTTGGACCACGATTTCGAAAGAGGTCAGTACATTGCAGGAGAAATGGACAAGTCAATAGAAGAAGCTAAATCTGTGATTGGACAATTTAAATCTCTCACAAAAATTGAGGAAATAAATTCAAAGCCAACTCAACTAGTTGAAATCATCAAGCAAGCGTGCGTGACCGCGGAACAACAGAATGTTGAAGTCAATATTGATGCACCTAACGATTTGCCTTTGTTATTGATAGATCCTGAAAAAACAAAAGAGTGCTTTGATGAACTGGTTGCAAACTCACTTCATTGGTTTGATAAGGAAAATAGAATGATCAATATTAAGTTATCGAAGGAGGCAAAAAAAAATGTTGTTGAACCACTTGATACCAAGAAAAGCTATGTTGTGATTACATACCAAGATAATGGAAGTGGAATTCGAAGTGAGAATAAGGAGAAAATATTTTCACCTTTCTTCACCACATACCAGCACGGCACGGGTTTAGGTTTATCTATAGTAAGAAAAGTAATTGAATTACAGAATGGTTGGATAAGTGAAAATGGTAAACCAAATGAAAATGCCATATTTACGATTCATCTTCCAATAGCACCAATGCCTAAAAAAAATATTAAAAGAAAAAAATAGTTATGGCAAATATTCTGATTGTTGATGACAAAGACTATAATCTATCTGCCTATAGAATGGCGATTGAAGACGCAATACCATCAGCCAATATTCAACTGGCTTCAAACGAAATAGAAGCACGCCAAAAGCTGAAGGGGGAGGAGAAATTCGACGTAGTAATTACGGACTTAATGATGGTTGCAGATGAAGGTGGTATTGATGTGCTCATAACTGCAAAAGAGAAAGATCCACTTTTAATGGTAATAATTGTTACTGCTTACGAAAAGAAATTGGACAGGTATAAGGCTTTTGATTTGGGTGCATTTGACTGCCTTGAAAAAGGTGTTCCAGGTGTAAAAACGGAACAAGAAATTGTTGTTAAAACAAAAAACGCCCTGAAGTTCAGGGAAACTGCTCTTAACCTTATTGCTTCTCAGAAAAAATTAGACTTTTTACGGAGATACTTCGATCCAAGAGTTTATGGCCTAATTGAAAATTCACCAGACCTTTTAAATGCGAAGAATCGAACGGTTACCATTGTTTTTTGGGATATTCGTGGATTCTCGCTTCTAAGCGAAATTTTGAAGGCTTATCCTATTCTTATTGTAGGATTTTTACGTGAATTTTTTGAAGCAGCGTCACAAATTATTTTTAAGAATCAAGGTGTTCTTGATAAATTTTTAGGAGATGGTGTGATGGCGCTTTTTGGGGCACTTAATGGGAAGGATAAGGAAGGTAAGCAGGATAGCATAGCAGCTGTGAAATGTGCTATTGAATTAAGGGTTGCATTCGATTCTATCTTGCAAAAATGGTCAAATGAATGGAAATTATACACCCCTCAGGCCATTGAAATAGGGTTAGGATGCGGCATTCACACTGGAGAGGCTATTGTAGGAAACATGGGGACAGAATCTCGAGATCATTACACCGCCATAGGGTCTCATGTTAATTTTGCAGCAAGAATTGAAAGCAAATCGGAAAAAGGCCAAATTAGGGTATCTCAATCTACAAAGGTTAGAGCGGAAGAGGAGTTTGGTTTCGATTTCATTGAGACCATAAATGACATAAAAAATATTCCTGGGAATTTTGAAATTTATAAAGTTAAATAGGCCTATTTATTTATAAACTGCGGATAACCGATGCAACAAAGGAGTTACGCAAATCCAACATGATGACTTCGACAATGACTAAAAAAATCATCGTTTTGGACGCTGGGTTAAAATGACATTTCATTTTAGTTATCAGAATTATTTTCACTTCCTCAACCTCTCCTCCTCCGCCTTCCACTTCTCCCAGGTCCACGAAGTCAAATGCCAGCCGCTGCAGGTTGGACATTCGTATGTACGGATGGGTTTTTTGTGATCGCCTTTGCTTTCACGGATGCGTTTGAGTTCGGCCTTTGCTATTTTTTGGGTGGCATAGACGTGCTTAGTGCAAGGGATATTCAAAGGAGGATCTTCGATCAGACCTTTGGAACGCATCACAAGCTTCTCGAAGTTTTCTTTGATGTATTCGCGGATTTCTCTATTAGGACATCTGTTGTCCTTAAACATGTTAAGCAAATAATTTGGAGGTACCCGGCACAATTTGAAGAATTTGAATTCACCAAAGAGTAGAATGGTATCATCGGTATACATATTCAATTGTTTTAATTGTTGCCGATGTCGGTATCCAAAAAGACTGCCAAACTCGTCAGGCCTTGTCGGAGTCAGTATTCCAAACCATCTAACATGTTAATTCTTTAGGTTGTCTGTTGTTTTACCCACCAACATTTCCTCCACCAAAATCTTTGGTACAATTTTTCTGGTGGAGGTCGGTAGATGCGAAAATCGGATCGTGCGAAATATCAAATGAGTCAGCGGCTAATGGCCGAATTGCTTGGCATCAGCAAGTTTGATCTTGGTATGCATGAACGCAATATGCGTCTGTTGCCATCAGAAGCCGACCTCAAGATGACCGAATTCCAGTTGCGGATGATGGACTTCGATCCGCAGGCTGCAATCCAACAAAGCCCGGATCTGGTTCGCATGCAAATCCAGGCGCTGGAGAAACAGGCAAATTCGCTTTATCGGGAGGTGGGTACATTGTACAAAAAACTCACCTCACTCGAAAAAGAACTAGAGGCTCGCACTGTCCGTTTTACCTGGGCAGAGGGTTTTCTGCGCACAATGCAGTACATGATGGACCAGGGTTATACCGATTATTATCAATCTGTTCTTATCCAAATGGAATTCCACATGGCCATGAAATGGTATGCCGAAAACTCCCCCGCCCTACTCGACTGTCTGCAGACTGAGATCGATGCGGTGAGGATGAGATATGAAGGGAGGAAGAAGGTTTGGGAGGAGATGGTGGTGAGGATTGAGGAGTTGTCCCGTTATCGTCCTTGAACAACGAAGAAGAAATTCACGTTAGGCCATGTTTCCTGCAGCCGCCCCTGACCACTGGTAGGGGAAATTCGCGTAGGGTTCACGTTAAATGAAGCAGTATATTTTCAAAAAAGTCATGCGAATGTTTACCTTCATGTTGTCGCTATTGCATGCACCCTCTTCAAATTTCCCCTCCTAGGGGTCAGGGGCGTGGAAGTGCGGTGGCTATGCGTAAACCTAAGCCCGTTGCTATCAGAAAGTGCCTGCTAATGTTTTCCTTCATGTCATCGTTATTGCACATCGCCTCTTCATACTTCCCCTCCTAGGGGTCAGGGGCGGAAAATGCCGAATGCTTCCAAATTGATCTTGGTATTGCAGTCTACGCGTTCAAATTCTCTCCTTTTTCACCCCATTTTCATCCTAACTCCACCCCACCCAAAAAAATATTTTTATTTTTTTTCACCCCTACACAGCTCACTTCAAAAAACGTTCAAATTGTTAATCGTTTCTTCAAGTGTCGATTTAACACTCTTAGTAATTGTGAAAAATACAATTATTTGAACTCCGCGTCAGATCATTTTGAGCACAAGTCGATCAAAAGTTACAGTTACGATAAACTATTTTTTTCAACAGCGCGGGGGAGCTGAAATCCGCCCCCAGCAAACGATTTAGAAGGATGCCAAAAACGGATGCATTTTATTTTTTGGCACGCCGATTGAAAACACCTCATGCATAATTCAAAATTTAAGAATTATGATTTACACAACCGGCGCTTTGGGAACAGTAGGTGACTGCGACAAAGTTCTCTTATCAGCGCAAAAACAGAAAAGCAGTCTTGAAGTTCGCAGAACCAATCTTGTTTACAGACAAGGTCAGGATGCTACAACAAGTACAAAGGTCGAAGCCGACCTGGTGATGATCGAAGCAAAGATCGGTGCTTTAACAACATTGATCAACGCTCTTCCCGATGGCGACGAAAAGGATGACCGTATCCTCGAAAGGATGGGTTATGAGTACCGCCAGGGATTGCTCGAAAGACGATCTGAAAACTACGGCATCATTGGCCAGCTCGAAAAGGAAAATGAGCTTGCTATGATCGACCTTCAAATCGGAGAGATGAATGCGTTTATCGCAGCAGTCGAAGCCCGCAAAGCCGAACTGAACGTGTAGAGATTATACGTTTTGGTTAAGGTTTAATCTTCAAACCCCACTTCGCAAGAGGTGGGGTTTGTGATGTGTGATAAGCTACCCCTGCACGAAATTCATATCCATTTATAGATCGCAGATTAACTTACAAATCTCATCATCACGTAAACAAACCAACAATCATGGCCATTCTACCGTTAGTAATATTGTCTTTTATCAGGCCACAAAAAAATCCTCATTGGTATGATTTCTGATGTTTTTTTGGCACACATATAAATTTACAGACACCTATGAACAAACTCAACATCCTTTTGACCGGCTCAATCCTGGCTATTGCACTTTTCGCATTTACATCCAAAGGCATAGAAACTGCTGAAACAACCAAACCTGCTGGTACCTGGCAATTCACATCATTTACCGTGGTAGAATCTATTGTTCCCAATGGTATGGGGCGCTCAAGAATCATCAATGCCCTGGAGACTCGCAGCTACAAGGACTTTACTACTGTGCGCACTGAAGATGACAACGAACGCAACAAATCGGATCGTGATGAAATCCGTGTGAAGAATTTTGAAGAAACAAAACTTCTCAACTTCTTCAATATCGGCGGAATCCGTTTTCAGAATATTGCCGCTAATGATGCCGTTATAAGTGATAAAGTAACAACCATGCTCAATGAAGGATGGGAAATTGTGAGCGTTGTTGCCGGGGTAGAATCCAAAGGCAGCTCAGATGATTCTGATGGTATTTATATTACCCGATTCTATTTTAAGAAGCAGATATAATTAGCCAATTTATGTTGGAATAAAAACGCAGACCTTTTTGGCTGCGTTTTTTTTATGCATGGATTGGCAGTAGATTTCGTTGTCCATTATCCAATATATTTTTACCACAAATGAAGCAGAACTCCTGCGTCGTGCGCTTCACTTCGAGAGAGACGCTGAGTTCACAGAGGTAGCACAGAGAATTTCCAATTGGCAGTTTGCAATTTGATTTGCGGCCAACCCCATTCTCCATTCTCCATTTTCAATTCTCCATTATACCTCACCCCTTCACAACCCGCATTCCCCTCTTCGAAAACCGCTCTCCATCTATGTAAATGATATAAATACCGGCATTCAAATCGGAGATGTCAAAGAATTTTTGGTAGTGACCTTCGTGAAGATAAACGTCCGAATTCTTTACCAGTCTGCCTTCAATATCATAGATTTTAAACTGTGCGTTATGCGATTTACTTACATGGAAATTCAAAGTCATTTGATCTCCCACAGGATTGCCCGAAATGGATGTCCAGTCTTCAGTTTGCGGTGTGAGATTGTTAACAGAAACTCCAGGTTCTGAAAACAAATCTGCTTCCCAGATTCCGCGACCAAAGGTGGCTGCACGGAGTTTGCGTGTCTCAAATTGGATCTCCAAATCTGTTACGGAAGTATGTGGCATTCCAATTCCATAGTACGTCCACTCTTCGCTATTCATGGGGCGCACAAACACTCCCGCATCTGTGCCAATGTAGATGTCGTATTGCGGACTTTCTTTATCGATAATCATACAATTCACGGGCACATTGGGAAGGTTGTCGGTCCAGTTCTGAAAACTATCGCCACCATTGGAACTATATCGCACCTTGTTGGATGCAGCATATCCGCCTACCGTTACCCACAACTGCATTGGATCTGTTGGATGAACTGCAATGGAGGTAATGGATGATCCATAACTCCCGCTTAGGTAGGCATTGTTGGTGATCCAATTGGCGCCTCCATCAAAGGTCGAATAGATTTTTTTATCGAATGAAGCATAGATTACATCCGAATTGGACGGCGCCACGGCAATTGCACTGATTTTATAGTTGGTGTCACCAGTAAGCCCGTCGGAAATGGACTCCCATGAATCTCCTAAATCATCAGAACGAAAAACATCTTCATATCCGGCTACAATCACATCGCTATCCAAAGGGTCAATGACATATGGAGTCACCCAACCTCCTCCTGTTGTTTGGGATGGTGTAATTTCATTGTAAACATCGTCGGTCCATTGATCTTCGCTTCGATACAACAGGCCGTTGATGTAAGTGGTAAAAATGATCTGGTCATCATCCGGATTCACTGCTACTTCCATGGCATCACCTCCGTTGGTTTCTGACCACGTGGTCTGCCCTATTCTTTTTCTTCCACCATTGTCCTGAGTGCCACCTATCATAAAGATGTCGTCCTGCTGCGAAACGGCAATGCGGTAATACTGGGTGATGATGAGACCATCCGATAAATCGGTCCACACATCATTGTCTTCATTGTATTTATACAATCCACCATCGTTGCAGAAATAAAGTTCGTTGGTGATAGGATGATGAGCAACAAAGCGATTGTCTGCATGTACTTCGTGGTAGCCGGGTTCGTCATACCAATTCGTATTCTGATCCCATGTCCAGCCAAAGTCGTCCGATTTGTAGACATTCATCCAGCCGCAATAAACAGCGCTGGGATCTGCAGGTGAAAAGAATACAACTCCGTTCTCTGGCATTTCGGAAGCTGTTTCGAAAGTGGTACCTGCATCTATACTAAGGTAAAATGATGTAGTCCCTTCCGCGCTGTGTTGGATTCCCAGATATTCTGAATTTGCCGGTGTAACAGAAAGATGAATGGATGCATAACTCGCATCAAATTCGGTGAGCTGATACCAGGTATCTCCATGATCGTTGGAGTAATACACTTCACTCGAACCCCAATAATCATCCGTACTGGCATAGAGTGTTGAATCATTGCCGGGTTGAAAAACAATGTCGTTGTGATGGCCTTCGCGAATTTGTTGCCAGTTTTCGCCACCATCCAGGGTGCGATAAATTCCGTTGGTCTGGGCAACAAAAATTTCATTGTGATCCATTGGATTCATAATCATCCGCTGATAGGCAACTTCATCGTTGAATTCGGTGATGTGCGTTGTAGGATTCCAGGTGTCGCCTCCATCGGTGCTTTTATAGACGCCAAGCCCATAATTCCACCATCCCGAATGATCGCCAATGGTGATATAGATAATTTCGGGATTGGTGTGATCTACAACCACGTTTCCCACGCTGAGATATGGCAGATTGTCTCCCTTAGCACTCCATGTATTGCCACCGTCTTCTGTTTTCCAAATACCACCAATGGGAGCACCTACATAGAAAATATCCGGATTGGTGGGATGAAAAGCTACAGAAGTTAGTCGGCCCATACCGTGATAACCGCTTAAGGCAGTTGTTTGGTTGATATTCGTCCAGGTTTGATCCCGGTTTGCAGATTGTGATTCCTGAAGCTGGTCATAAGCACGCTTTTGTTCAACAATGTTGGGGAATGTGCCATCTGCATTGACACGGGTTGACCAATGCCACTCCCAACGCTTAAATCGGATGTATTCATTGTCGGCATACAGGCCTTGCTGTGGAA
>JBJXFC010000250.1:0-2735 GCA_046153915.1 Flavobacteriales bacterium | reverse complement strand
ATTCAACCATTGCCTACCCGCGACAACTCACACTGGCAGCAACACAAAACGACAGTCTGATTTATGTTTTTGGTGTAGAAATGTCACGGCAGTTGAAGCGCCTCGGTGTTCATGTTTCTTTTTCACCTGTGGTAGACGTCAACAACAATGCGCGCAATCCGGTTATTTCCAACCGATCTTTTGGAGAAGATAAACTTCAGGTGACACAGCAGGCATTGATGTATATGCAGGGCTTGCAGGACAACGGCGTAATGGCGTGTGCGAAACACTTTCCCGGACACGGCGATACTGACACAGATTCTCACAAAGATTTACCGCTCATTTCCCACGATCTTGCCCGACTGGATTCCATTGAATTGTATCCATATCGCGCGCTGATTTCAAAAGGATTGGGAAGCGTGATGACGGCACATTTGTATGTTCCAGCGTTGGATAGCACACCAAATGTGGCTTCGACATTGAGCCGAAAAATCATCAATGACCTGTTGCGCGATAGCATGCATTTTGGAGGATTGGTATTTACTGATGCCATGAATATGCAGGGAGTAGCCAAATTCTTTAAGCCTGGAGAAATCGAAGTGAAGGCCTTGCAGGCTGGCAATGATGTATTGCTTTTCTCACAAAATGTGCCTCTGGCTGTGCAGAAAATCAAAGAAGCGATCGAAGCCGGACTTGTATCGAAAGAAGAAATTGACGCACATTGTTACCGCATTCTTCAGGCAAAAGAATGGGCAGGACTCGATCATTTTGAGCAAGTGAAAGTGGCCGACATCACAAACGATCTAAACAATGCACGTGCTGAAGAATTGCGTATCCGACTCGTTGAGCAATGTGTTACAGTTCTCAAAAATGAAGAGTCTTTGCTACCGCTCACGAACTTAACCGGAAAAAAAATTGCTGTAGTCAATATTGGAGTAACCGAAAAAAGTGAATTTGAAAATACCCTTTCTCATTACTTCCATTTCGATAGTTTTTACATGGATAAAAATCCGGATTTCAAACAATCGATGTGGTGGAGAGATACCCTTAGCCGCTATGACATCGTAATTGCAGGAATTCTTAATACCAGCAACAAAGCCTCCAAAAACTTTGGTGTGAGCAATGAATCAGCTCGTATTTTGAACTCGGCTGGAGAAAAAACCAAAGTAGTATTGTGTGTGTTTGCCAATCCATATTCCATTGATGTGCTGAAAGACTTAAACAACATTGAAGTTCTTATGACTTCTTATCAGGATGACATCATGACCCAAAAAGCAACTGCTGAAGCCATTGCCGGCGTAAACGGTGCCAAAGGCCGTTTGCCGGTGAGTGTTTGTGACGATTACCTCTGCTACGCCGGCATGAATACAACGGGAGGTCAGCGATTGAAATGGATTGATACAGAAACCAAATTATTCGCTTCTTATGGCCGTGACATTCACGATGTGTCTCCGCAGGGTGGAAATGCCGCGGGAGATTATGAAGAAGACATGATGGGTGACCAGAATAAGATCTATTTTAAAAATCTGGAAGGAGCTTTCTCGCGCATCGATGCAATTGCCCAAAGTGGAATTACCAAAGGAGCTTACCCAGGTTGTCGCGTTTTAGTGGCCAAAGATGGAAGGGTGGTATATGACAAGGCCTTTGGAACTCTGGATTGGAAAGAGAATGAAAAAGTAGAGCTCAATACCGTTTACGATTTGGCGAGCATAACCAAAGTTGCTTCAAGCACTTTGGCAGCGATGAAACTGGTAGACGAAGGCAAGCTGGATGTCAACAAAACCCTGGGCGACTATTTGCCCATTCCCGCCGAAAACGAGTATAGCAAAGTGGTTATCAAGAATATGCTATCACATTGTGCAGGATTTACACCCTGGATTCCCTTTTACTCTTCTACAATTTCCGATGGAAAGCTTGATCCTTCCATTTACAGCCAAAAGCAAGACAGCGTATACAATGAGCGTGTTTGTGACGGTTTGTATATCCGCCGTGAATACCGTGACAGTATATTCCAGCAAATAATACGCACTCCACTTGGTACCGAGCGCAATTACAAGTACAGTGATTTGGGGTATTATTTCATTCAGCGCATTGTGGAAAACGCAACGGGTAAGAGTATCGACGAATTTGTGAGTCAAACGTATTATGGCCCTATGGGGTTAAATTCAATTGGGTACAAACCTCTTGAAAACATTGAAAAAGAAAGGATTGCACCAACTGAGGACGACCAAACCTTTCGCCATCAGCATATTCGTGGAGATGTGCACGACCAGGGAGCAGCCATGATGGGCGGTGTAGCTGGCCACGCCGGTCTTTTTAGCACCGCCCAGGATTTGGCCGTAATCATGCAGATGCTCAACAACGGAGGTGAATACGGAGGCCAGCGCTATATCTCCAAAGAAACGATCGCATTATTCAACACCCGTCATTTTGCCGGCAATCGCCGGGGATTGGGCTTTGACAAACCATCCCTTACCCCAGGCAGTGGAAGTACCTGTCGCCAGGCATCGGGCACTAGCTTTGGTCATACCGGATTTACGGGAACGATGTGTTGGGCCGACCCTGATCAGAATATTGTCTACGTTTTCCTGAGCAATCGCGTCAATCCGAACGCTGAAAACAAAAAACTTCAGGACTTGAATATTCGCACGGAAATCCAGGAAGAAATCTACAAGGCTTTCGAAAAATAAAGCTGAAAATCAATTACCTGGTTTGATTTAGGGGTAACTCACCATGCTCCCAATTTGACCACGAAC
>JBJXFC010000247.1:0-6869 GCA_046153915.1 Flavobacteriales bacterium | reverse complement strand
AATCAAGACGACGGCGGTTTGCAAATTCACTTACTTCCATCAACTTCTGAGCGATACTCTCACTGTGATTCACATCGAGGATGCGGTTCAATGGAAGGATGTAGTATTCAATCCAAAACGATGCCTTGTGTACCTTATCGCGGTATTCAATACGCTCGATATTGCTCTTAAGATCGCGCGTTTCAGCCAGTAGTCTCCATGTGTTTTTCTCTACCATGTCGACAAATTCACGGATCTGCTGGTTGAGATTTTTAACACGTTCCTGCAAAATGTCGCGGTCGCTTTGCTGGGCAATACTCTTTCTGATTTTAAGAAAAAGTTCGCTGATCGAAAGTTTATACTTCTCAATCGTTTCTGGAAGGAGAGGCTTGAACTCCGACAAAAGGAATTCCATCATCTTGAAATACGCATCACGCATTTCAAAATCTTCTCCGAGTGAACGGATAACACGGTATTCTTTCAGTTTACTCTGAATAAAACTGCCGTGTTTTTCGCACACGTGATTCAATGTTTCCTTGCGGATTATGCCGTCTTCTGCATGGAAGTCGAACAAATCGCGCACCACATCGAAGTGCGTATGCAAAAAGTTTAATATCGTCCGCGGTTCTGCTTTTATCATGATTCGACTTCTTCGATTTCAATGGTTTCCTCTTCCTCAATCAGGTGAAATTTCATTTTTACCTGTTCAACGGATTCAAAATTCTCAATGGGTGTGTTCATGTTGGTCTGGGTTTAAAAGTGTAGGATGGTTGAATTAGCTGGTCAATGCTTCGCGGCGAACAGCGTGCTGCTTGTCGTTGACATTGATTTTTCCTTTTGCACGGAAGATGAAGTAATACTTCGAGAATCCATCGTAAGGCTGAGGTGCTGCAAAAATTGGAATGAAGTTGTGCTCGTTGCAGAATTGCACAATCTGTGGACGGTTCTGTTCGTCGATGGTTCCGATCTCGTCTATAAACAACGCAATTCGGTTCATCGTGTCACTTATCGCCAATCGGTTGATGATGGCCATTACAATCACAAGTCGAATCATACGGTCAGTACCATCCGATTCTACCTGTTCTTTTAAGTCAACGCGTTTCAAATGTCCTTTTACATCGAGTACAAGTTCGATGTCAAACAAATCCTGGAAGTCGAGTTTTTTGCCGCCATCCAAATATTCGTTGAGAATTTTGAGGTCTTCTCCCGGATCAAATTCAAGCGACAATTGTGAGCTCAGATTCTGGATGGCACTGATGCGCTCCAGTTCATACAAAACTCGTTTGTTGTCTACCAATTCGATCTTGAGTGATTCAATATTGGAAATGCGTGTTTTCGCGAGACTTTCATTGAAACGGTTGTATACGAAGGCTTTGAACTCTTCATAGCGTTTGCGAAGATTGTAAGCTGGATTCGCAAATTGGGTAGAAATACTCTGCAACAATCCGTCGATACTTTTCTCCTTATCTACAATACATGCAATTTCATCCTCAATAAATTTGATAAATTCTGTTTCACTCGCAATTGCCGAACTTGTTTTAAAACGTAGTTGATCGAATGAACGGTCTTTATTCACCTTCAGTGTTTCGCGGTCGTTGCTGCTGAGTTTGATTTTCGTATAAATTTCATCGAGACTTTCTGTTGTTTCATGCTCAGTAGGAGTGATGCCCAACATTTCGATTTCGGTCTTGCGTTTCTTCAATTCGATAATACGCTCTTCCATCTTGCGGGTATCTTCGCGCATGGTTTCCAGCGCAAGGCTCTTCGCTGCAATATCCTTCTTAATGGTATCGAGTTCTTTTTCAAGATTGTCTTTTTCACCCTTGAGTTTACGCAATTCCTGACCCAGCAAATCGGCTTTATTTGCGAGTTCTGGCTTTGTTTCGAGTTTTTTGAGTTTGTCTTTGACAACTTCAATTTCTCCGTTGATTTTGGCAAGCTCTTTTTTGGCTTTTTCAAAATCCATCGCCACCGCCCACAGTTTTTCGAGTTCAGATTTCTCAGTCTTCAACTCAATCATTTCCTGTTTTAATACGGCAACACTTGGAATCTCCGGAAGATCCATCTTCTTCGGCAATTCTACTTCACCATCAAATATTTTCATGGTAGTGCCTGTCTTCGTGATTTTTTTGGTCACGATGTCCGAACTCTGTGCTGCGAATTCCGGAGACAGTATATAATAAAGGAGTTTGCGATCGCTGTCTTTGGCCGTCAAACTGGTGATGAGCTGGTTGTCATAATTCTTCACCTGCAACTCGAGACGTTTGATATCATGATCGAGTTTGCCCAGTTTTTGTTCCAGTTGTTTGGTGGTCATTTTCTGATTTTCCACCATGGTAATACGCACCTCTGCATCACGACGACGCGTGTCTAAATTGATCAGAGATTCTTCCAGGAAAGATTTCGTTTCATACGCATTGATTTCATCGAGCTCGCGTTGCATTACTATGAATCCTTCTTCGCGCATGTCTATTTCGGTTTCCTTTTTACCGATTTCGCGAAGCAATTCCTCCTGCTTTGGTTTGAGTTTTTCGTTGAGTGTGATTACATGACTTGCAAACCCTTTCTCTTTGTCGAGACGTGAGCTGTCAAGTTCGTTGATAGTGCCCTGGTATTGTTTGTTGAACGCAAAAACAAGATCACTTACGATGCGTGTTTTTGCTTTGTACAGATTTACAACCTCACGAAATTCTTCAAAGTCTTTCTGAATGCTTTTTACAATGCGGATTTCATCGTTTATACGCAACAAATCCGTAATGTCTTTTTTATTCTTCATCGAGAAATTCAAACCTTCATTCTCGCGGTTGTCGGCTATCACCAGAGAGTCTTTCAGTGTCTTGTTGGTGATGAGTTTGGAGTTGATGAGGTAACGATAGATCTTCGAGAAGTTATTGCTCAATCCGTCGGTGCGCACTCCTTCTTCCAACCATACAGCAGCTTCGTTTTTGCGACCACGTTGGTAAACGGCATTGAATACTTCCGATTTACTCTTAAAGTTGTAGAGCTCGATGTTTTGTGTTTCCAGGTATTCCACAACTTCATCCCATTTGCGAATGCGAAGTTGCGAACCGTCTTTTTTGAAATAAAATTCCTGATCGTAGGCCGCAGAGATTTTATAATAATCGAGTTCTCCTTCGGCATCCCTTTTTACGAGAATGGAATAGGGAGTGATTTTCGATACTTCGAAGATGATATAACTCTGGTTGTGTGTAGGGAAATAGTGGTGAATAGTTTCTTTGTCACCGCGGCGCTGACCAGAGAAACTCATTTTACTTCCATCTACAATGAATAGGAAGTTCAACGCATAAATCAAAGTCGATTTACCTACGTTATTTGGACCTACCAGTTGAAGCGAATCACAATCATCCAACCTCAATTCTGCATTCACAAAAATGCTGGTGTTTACTGCTACAATTCTTGAAATCATAAGTGTATTTTATTTCGCCGGAGATGGTTTTATGGAATGGATAACCCAACCGCAAACCTTATTCGGAACCAACAAAGCTATTTTCACATGGGCTTGCGTAACAAGCCATGTTGATGAATTGCTAATAACTCCGCGAATTGTTGATGAAGAATTAATAATTGTTGAGAAAATTTCTAGTAAGGGATTGGGTATTTGTGCTAAAGAGGTTTGTTCGCGCCTGGAATGGCAGTAAAGGACAGAGAGGAAACCTTGTTGAAAAAACGCCTTCTTTGACGGGTTCGCCCGCCTATATTTGCCGCCTTGCACCGGAAAGGTTTTCGGTCAAAACAAGTTATTGAATCCATGAAATTCATCGTTACAAGCACAGCTCTGCTCAAACAACTGCAATTGCTGCAAGGGGTTTTGAACAACAGCAATACACTGCCCATTCTGGACAATTTTTTATTCGAGATTAAGAATAAAGAACTGACCATCAGCGCAAGTGATCTCGAAACTGCCATGACTACCCGCATGGCTATTGAAGCCAAGGATGAAGGTATGATTGCCATGCCTGCCCGTCTTTTGCTCGATACATTGAAAACCCTGCCCGAACAGCCGCTCACCTTTACCATAGACGAAAAGACTTACGGTATCGAGATCAGCAGCGATTATGGTAAATACAAACTGACTGGCCACAATGGTGAAGATTTTCCGAAAGCTCCGGCTTTGGAAGGTGCTCAGTCATTCAATATCAGCAGCGAAGCCCTCGGTCGCGCTATCAGCAAAACATTGTTTGCTGCCGGAAACGACGATATGCGCCCTGTAATGAGCGGTGTATATTTCGAAGTAAATGAAGACAATATTCGTTTCGTAGCCACTGACGCTCACAAATTGGTGCGTTATGGTCGTCGCGATGTAGCTGGAGGTCAGTCTGCTTCATTTATCGTTCCGAAAAAGCCACTCAATTTGTTGAAGGGTATATTGAACGCTGTTAAGGCAGATGTGAAACTCGAATACAATGAGAACAATGCTGTATTCTCTTTTGACAATGTGACGTTGATGTGTCGTCTTATTGAAGGAAAATACCCAAACTACGAAGCTGTTATTCCGAAGGAAAATCCTTTCAAATTGACTGTTGATCGTCTGGATCTTCAAAATAGCATCAAACGTGTTTCCATTTTCGCCAACAAAACAACCCATCAGGTTCGTTTGAAAATAGGTGGAAGTGAATTGAATCTTTCTGCTGAAGATTTGGATTTTGCCAATGAAGCCCAGGAAAGGCTTACCTGCACCTACGCCGGCGACGATATGGAAATCGGATTTAATTCCCGTTTCCTTTCAGAAATGCTTACCAATCTCGATTCAGAGAATATCAATATTGAAATGAGTGCTCCAAACCGCGCTGGTATTATCACGCAGGTAGAAGGCGAAAACGATGCAGAAGATATTCTGATGCTCGTGATGCCTGTGATGCTGAACTCATAAGAAATTTTAAATCAAGCATAAAACCCGGACATTGTTCGGGTTTTTTTATGATCTCGCACATCGTTGGCCTGGCTTTTGACTGATATTCGCCCTATGAAAAAATCCTGGATCATCTTAAGTATCTCCGCGCTTCTAATCAGCCTACAAGCCTGTGACCCTGCGCAACTCGAAGGCATTATGAATGGCATTCCTCAGCAATCCGGAAGCACTCCTCTATCCAATGCTGAAGTGATTCAAGGATTGCGTGAGGCACTTAAAGTCGGCGCCCAAAATGCAGTTTCTTTTACTGGTAAGGATGGTGGATTTGCCAATAATCCCATAATCCGTATTCCTTTTCCAGCAGAAGCTCAAAAGGTAAAAGATAAAGCCATTCAACTAGGGTTAAATGCTGAAGTGCAGAAATTTGAAGCCAACCTCAATCGCGCTGCTGAACTGGCAGCCAAAGAAGCTGTGCAGGTTTTTGTAAACAGCATTACATCCATGTCGGTTGAGGATGGATTCGCTATTCTGAAAGGCGATAGCACCGCTGCAACGGCTTATTTGAAACGCACAACTACTGCCGAACTGACGAATAAATTTTCACCCATCGTGCAGAAAGCCATCGATGAAGTAAAACTCACTTCGTACTGGAGTCCTTTGGCAAATGCATACAATACAGCAACAGTGCTTACCGGCGGACAAGCTGTCAATCCTGATCTGAACGCTTATGTTACCGAAAAAGCAATGGCCGGACTATTCCATTACGTCGGTGAAGAAGAAAAGAAAATCCGCAAGAATCCGGCTGCACGCGTCAGTGATATTCTGAAAAAAGTGTTTGGTTCGCTCGATAAATAATCCGGTTTGAATTTTCGCAAATTCGAAATCGCAGGTGCCATCACCACAGGGTTTTTGAAATTCCTGATGGTGGATGTGTTGTCGCTGAAATTTGTCTATGTAGTTGGTGCTTGTCTATTCTGGATTGGATATATCATTTTCAGGCGAAAGTCTGATCCCGATGTGTTCCGCAAGTGGGGATTCAGCAGAGATTATCTAAAGCAATCTTTTGTCGCCACAGGAATTTTTGCCCTTCTTGTCTTTATCGCTTTAGTTGGATTTGCTGCATGGAATGGTAGTTTGGTTTGGACCATTCATATGATTCCAATTTTGCTGCTTTATCCGATCTGGGGCGTTATCCAGCAGTTTTTGATGATGAGTCTTATTGGTGGCAATCTACAGGCCATGAAAAAACCAGTCTGGATCGTGGTTATTGCAACGGCATTTATGTTTGCGATTGTACATTATCCATCTCTGATTCTTGTTGCTGGAACTTTTTTCCTCGCATTGTTTTACACCCGACTATTTATGAAATGGCCCAATATCTGGTCGCTTGGACTTTTTCACGGATGGCTCGGATGTTTTTTCTTTTACTGGATATTAAATCGTGATCCGTGGTTAGAATTCGTGGCAATGTTGAACTGATTCAACCATATTTGCCACCGCTATTTTCTTTATCACCATGAAACTAATTTCATTCAACGTAAACGGTATCCGTGCGACTGTCAAAAAAGGATTGTTTGACAGCATTGCTAAAATGAATCCAGATGCTATCGGATTTCAGGAAACCAAAGCCAACGATGACCAGGTGCGTGAAGCACTTTTCGGAATGGACGGATTTGAATTGTTTTCGAATAGCGCCGTTCGCCCGGGCTACAGCGGCACAGCGGTTCTGTCGAAATCAAAACCACTAAGCGTTTCAAAAGGCATTGGAGTGGGCGAACACGATCAGGAAGGTCGTGTGCTTACTGTTGAATACAACCAGTTTTATTTTGTTACGTGTTATGTTCCCAATAGCGGTCAAGAACTTGTGCGTCTCGACTACCGCGAAAAATGGGATGCTGATTTGCTGAAGTTTTTGAAGAAGCTTGAAAAGAAAAAGCCAGTCGTTTTTTGCGGTGACCTCAATGTGGCGCATAAACCCATCGATCTGGCCAATCCAAAAACCAACTACAACATAACGGCT
>JBJXFC010000282.1:0-6174 GCA_046153915.1 Flavobacteriales bacterium | reverse complement strand
AACTGAACAAAGATTTTACGTTTTCATTCGATTTATCAGACGCGATTCGAAAATTGAATGGTTCGAATATCCGGGATTTTTTGCCTCCAAGTGTAGATGAATCAGGCAACTTGTTCTTTGCTTGTTGTGGCGATGTATTCTACTACAGACCTTCTACTAAAGATATTCGTATGTCTTCAAAAATGCCTGCTGATATTCCTAAACCGACGTCAGGATCGTGTCATACTGCCTCGCCGCTAATTCTGGAAGAAGCGATAGTGTTTTTTCCATGGGCTTCCAATCCTCAAGAATCAACGGCTTCCGGTTTGCAGGAGATCAATTTACATGGCAATAATCCTGTGTACGATGGTTCCACCAATCAGTGTTTTGCTGATCACGAAAATACCATCTGGTTCGCCACCGAGAATGGGCTTTTTCGAATGTCTGACGAGGATGTTATACATGAAGTTCAATTTCCAGATCATGGTTCTTTGGCTTGTTATCAGGTGCATCAGGATAAAGTGAAAAACATCTGGATAGCAACGGATCAAGGTGTTTTTTATACCACTCAAAATACCATGCAATGGGACATTATTTCACTGCCCAATGTCTCCCAAAGTAAGACGGTCTATGCGCAGGACATGGTTTTGTGGAACAGTGATTTGTGGCTCAATACCAACGAAAGTGCGTTGCCCTTAATTTACAAATTGGTTGATAATAGCCTTGTATCATTTCCTGTAAATGGCCTGGAAAAGGGCGTGCGGTCGTTGTTTGTGTGGGACAATCAGAAGTTGTTTATTGGAGGATGGAAACACGCAGCCATGATGCATGCGGAAGACAATTCAACAGCGACTATTGATTTTATACCTGAAAAATACCGCGAATTCCCAATCATTAAAACACTGCGCGACCAGCACAACAATGCGTGGTTCAGCTTTGGACAATACAATGGCATTCTGCGTTTGAATTATGATCGAAGTCAAAGCACACAATTTGTACAATCCGATACTATCGGGTCAGATCAACGTTTCTCGCCCATTTCCAGCGCTTATGATATGGAAGAAGATGCGCATGGAAATATCTGGATGGTGCGTAGTAAATTGGATGGGAAGTTTGTGAGATGGAATGCAACGACAGATAAGATTGAAGAAATTCACCCAGCCAATCCGGAAGCTGCCATGATGCATTTCAACGGAGAATCGTATTGCATCGATGTCTATGGTGATGCGATTTGGTTTGCAGTCATGCGTGAAGGACTTTTTCGTTATGATATACCAACGAATACACTCGAACAATTTACACGGAATGATGGATTGTTGTCCAACGATATCTCCGCGCTGGAAGTCGACAAACGAGGTGTTGTATGGATGGGCACATCACAAGGCCTGGCTGCGATGTCTTATCCGGAAAGAACAGTTACTCATTTCACTTCTGCTTCGGGACTTCCAGATCAGAATTTCAGTGCGGCTTCATTGTACGATAGTGTAAAAGATAAAATGTATTTCAGTGCAAATGGCTTCGTTGTTTCCTTTTATCCGGAAGAATTATTACGCCCAACCCAAATTCCTGAATTGTTTCTTACGGGCATGAGGATTGAAGGAAACGAGTCTGGAATTTTACCGCGGCAATTTCATGCAGGAGAAAATCACATCGATTTTATGTTTACTGCGGTTGATCTTTACAATGCGGAAGGCTTCGAATACCGCTACAAACTGGAAGGCCTGGAGTCAACATGGAATGAAGCAGGAAAGAATAAAATGGCCTCGTATGCCAACATTCCGGCAGGTGATTATAAGCTGCTCGTTTCTGTAAAGACACTTGGAGTATGGAGCGAGCCAAAGGCATTGTATCAATTTCAACTGCCCCAGTATTTTTATAAGACGCCGATATTCTATGCACTGATGGCTGCATTGTTTTGTCTGTTTGTATATGCAGTGTATTGGTTTCGCATTCGCCGCATCAAACAAATGGAAGCAATTCGCAATCGGATTTCGCACGACTTACACGATGATATAGGTTCGGCATTGAGCAGTATCCGCATTCTCAGTGGTCAGCGCAAAACATCGGAGGACCAGAACAGAGAAGCTCTTCAGCGAATAAACAGGAGTAGTCAGCAAATGTTGGACAACATGGATGATATTATCTGGGCAATTCAACCAGAAAATGATTCGGGAGAACAATTGTTGATTCGGATGCGTGAGTTTGCTTCGGAAGTTGTTGAGGCAGCCGGAATGCAATGCAAAATGAATATGGATGAACGCATTGAACATCGCACGTTTGGATTGAATCACAAACGCACGGTTTATCTCATTTTTAAGGAAGCAATAAACAATGCAGTGAAGTATTCGAAAGCAAGTGAAGTTTCGATTGTATTTCGAATGACCGGCTCAAATGCAGCTTATCTCGAAGTGAAGGACAATGGAAGTGGATTCGACACAAAACATATCCTTCCGGGCAATGGATTAAAAAACATGAAACGCCGTGCTGCAGAATTGGGTGGTGAACTGCATGTGATTTCCAGCACTGAAAAAGGCACAAGCATTCAATTGAAATTTGAATTAAAATGACAACCATGAATAGAAAAGATTTCCTCGTGCGATCTGGAGTTTTCACCGGCGCGGCCATGTGGGCACCCTCGCTGATGGCTACTCCCATGCAACCTGCAGGGGCGGATATTCAGCCTGTTTTGTTACCTCCATTGCCTCCGTTGGAACATGGCGGTAGTATGGGAATCAGAACGCGCATTTATTCAACCATGACCAACGGCGTATATTCAAGCGTGGAATGTGCTGTGGCACCAAAAAACATGGGTCCACCGCCTCACATGCACAAAGAACTCGATGAACTGATGTTTGTAACCGAAGGAACAGCGCATGTTTTGATCGGAAATGATGTGGTAAAAGTGGAAGCCGGAGGGTGGCATTTGAGACCGCGCATGATGAAGCACACTTTCTGGAATGCGGGCGAACAGGATTTGCGTTTCATAGATATGTATTTCCATCAACCCTTCGAAAAATATCTCGAGAAAATATTTTTTGATTTGAATGAGGCAAATGGATTTCCGGAAGGCTCGGAAGCAAAAATGAATGCCATCAATCAGCTGAATGATGAATTCGGGGTGCTATTTGGTGATGATTCATGGAGTGAAAGACAGCGCATAGTGGCAGAGTTTAAATTGAAGTAAGTACGAATAATCAAAGTAAGTGTGATGATACGTGTTATGATTTACGAAGACAATCCCGAGTTGCGAGAGAGTCTCAAACAGTTGATTGATGGATCGGAAGGCATGAGTTGTATTGCCGCTTTTTCCGGATGCGTAGAAGCAGGAGAGGAGGTGATGGCACTTCAGCCAGATGTAGTATTGATGGATATTGATATGCCCGGAATGAATGGGATTGAGGGCGTGAGGAACATTCGGAAAGTGCGCCCCGAAACGCTGATTATCATGCTCACGGTTTTTGACGACAATCAACGTGTATTCGACGCAATTTGTGCGGGAGCGACAGGCTATTTACTCAAACGAACGCCCGATGAAAAAATCATTGATTCTATCAGAGACGTTCAAACTGGTGGCGCTCCTATGACTTCACGCATTGCGCGTCAGGTGCTACAATTGTTCTCCGGTCAACAAAGTAATCAGCAAAACACACCTATAGATTATCAGCTCACGAAACGGGAGACTGAAACACTTTCATGGTTGGTGAAGGGCTATTCGTATAAAATGATTGCCGAAAACATGGAAGTTTCTATTGACACAGTGCGGGCACATATTAAAAAGGTCTACGAAAAATTGCATGTTCACAGCATGAACGAGGCGGTAGCTAAGGCAATCCGACAGAAGATAGTGTGATTTGGATTGTCAAAAGAGAAAGCACCAACAGCTACTGATTTTTATCAGGGGGGCAATTCCCCTCGATCGGAATTTTAAATGTCTACATTCGCCGCCATGTCATTATTCCAACGCAACCAAAATCAGTGTGAACTTTGCAATGTTGCTCCTGCAGTTCACGAATATTCTGTGAGTCCAAAAGACGATAGTTCAATCGACAATCAGGTAGCACTATGCGATACCTGCCTTCATGCCATGGATGAAGATGGAAAGTCGCACTACTGGCGGGTGTTGGAAGGAAGTATTTGGAGCATAGAGCCGGCAGTTCAGGCGTTGAGTTATCGTTTGTTGCAGAAGTACAAAGAAGAAGATTGGGCGAATAACCTCATCAACAGCGTGGACCTCGATGAGAATGTGATCCAATGGGCCATGTCTGCCTACGATGTGGCGGATGTGCACAAAGATGCATTTGGCAATGTGTTGGAGAATGGCGATAATGTTGTTTTAACCCAGGCCCTCAATGTGAAGGGAACGAATTTCACTGCGTCTAAAGGAACTGTGGTGAAACGCATCAAACTCATCAACGACAATCCCGAACAGGTAGAAGGCAAAATCAATGAGCAGTCTATTGTGATATTGACAAAGTTTACGAAGAAGGTGTGATCTAAGCTTCTATTATGCAGTTCACTTATAGGGTTAAGAAATCTCCTGAGTTTGTTTTCAATTGCCTTACAGATGTTGGCCTGTTTGTAAAATACCATCCAGTTATTTCTGCGATGCATTTTCAAAGTGGAAATGCATACATCGTGCATGAAATGCTGAAATTGGGCCTTGTGCCCATATCCTTTAAATACCTCGCTACAATTGAATCTGTGCCTGAAAAGAATCTGATTCGTATGCAGGCTAAAGTGGCGAAGTTTACGCATATAGAAATGGTATTTGAGTTGTATCCGGATGATGACGGTACAAGAATAACCGAGACTGTGAGCGTGCGAACGCCACTGCCTATTGTCGGCTCGCTTCACCGCATTTTTAAGAAACAACACACGAAATTATTTGAGAATATGGAGCGCTCCAGATGATTGTATTTGAGAGGCTGGATTTTGTTACTTTTGGATTATAACTGCACCATCATGTCACTTTTCTTTATTAATGTTCGTACCGTTTTTCTGGCTGGTATTTTATTATGTACCTGCTCACTATCTTCATTCTCACAATCAACCGGTCTTAGACTTTCCGTCACCATCTCCTCAGGCAATCTCAATATCCGCGAGAAAGCAGATGGAGAATCTAAGATTGTTGGTAAGGTATCCAAAGAAAAGGAACTCCTCTTCCAGATGGAAGTCTCCGGCGATTGGCTCAAGGTGAGATATTGCGAATATGCCGAAAATACAGAAGGCGTTAGCTGCATCGAAGGATGGGTCAACAAACAATATGTCGATTGTCCGTATTTTCATTCTACCATTCTGGAAAATTACCGGGAAGATGATGAATTTGGTGCATGGATAGATGGTGCGAACGGATTGTTGATGATGCTTATATCTTCTAAAGAGGCCTATGTATGGCACAAGGGAAAAAAGACCTTGCTTACATCAACTGATGACAAAGGACAACGATACTCCGCCCCGGGAATTTCGGTTGAGTTTGTGATGTTTCAGACGGAACTCGGGTATGAATCGGAAAGTGGTGTTGGTTTTCTCCGCGTCGAATCCGAAGGTAAAGTGGAGTATGTATTCGTAACAGGCGATTTTGGTGTTTGATATCAAACTAGACTTACTCAAAGCGAACTCGCCCATTTTTTTTATTTGTGTATATGGTTTCCAGTGTTTCGTATTCTGTTTTAGATCACAATTGTGGGAAATGGCTTTTTGTTCGAGGCTTTTATGTGTGGTAAACCGGATACGAGTTGGAGCAATTTAAATGATATGTTATAAAATCATTATCTCAGTATGATTTGGATGCGTAAATTGCGTTTCAATTCTATCCTTGCCGTTACAACCTTTTGTGAAACTTGCGATTATGAACCTTACAAGTGATTACGATGAAGTAGTCAGAAATCCCATTCAGGAATATCACGACAGTGGCATCAATGCCTTTTTTCGGGTTATGTCCAATAACCTGAATCAACAGAATATTCTCGCCGACAACAAAGCGAATATTATGATATCCATCAACACGGTTTTTCTTTCGCTTGTAATTGGATCTTCAGCGCGGAATATTGAATATTGGCAAAATCTTCTCGTGCCCATTTTACTTTTTGTTATTACAGCGTTGCTTGCCACCACGTTTGCAGTCCTCGCTACCCGACCAAGAGTGACCAACAATATCATTACGAGTGATGACGTAAAGGCTAAAAAATCAACCTT
>JBJXFC010000034.1:0-4129 GCA_046153915.1 Flavobacteriales bacterium | reverse complement strand
GTCATTCAGCGTATTTACAATTTATGTGATGAACGCAAAGCTGCCGAACTTGGAGCATTTTACAACGATGCCAATGAACAATACCGCGCTGAAGCAGCTCTGGCATTTGCCAGCATTGCAGATTCTGCACAGGCTGTTCGTTTGTTGCCTTTTCTGGCTGATGCTTCGGCTTTGGTGAGAATCAATGCGGCTTATGCACTGGGACAATGTGCCAATCCATCCATGACCAACATTATTAAACGCCATTACCTGGAGGAATCCGATAAAGAAGTTGCGGCGAATTTGCTGGATAGTTATGGCAAAATCACAGCAGAAAAATTAAAAAGTGGATCGGTATCTGACATTGAAAAAGAATTGTATTTCCTCGATTCCATTCGTTTTGATAGCGAGTGGGAGCGCATTGGATGGGCCAAAGCTGCAATGGCCATACATATGGCCGGATTTACAGATCCTGTGCTTGTTAAACGCATTCCATACCTTTTGCAAAATGCCGAACATGAATCCAAAGTCCAACTTGCTTTTTCGATGCTTCGCTACAAAGGTGCGTGGGATGATAACATGAAAAAGTACCTGGATTCATGGCTGAAATCGGAAAGGGATGTGGAAGCAAAAATCCCGATGGTGGCCATGATTCCGAAATTGGAAACGGCTGAAGTTCCTGCCATGCTTGCCAGTTATGCCACAAGTGCATCGTTCGATACGCGCGTGCGGGTAAACGCCATTCGTGCAATGGGAAAAGTGAAAACAATATCATTGAAGTCTTTTCAAAAAATTGTAACTGATTCGGATCCCGTGCTGGTTGCAGAGGCTTTAAATGTTATCCGCAATGTGGAGGATAAACAAGGCCTGGAAGAATTGATGCAGACAATCACATTATCGACTGCCGAAATTCAGTCTCTCAAACTGCGCATACTGGATGCTGTGACTGATCAAAGCGAAGTGTTGTGGAGCACCTATACAAGTGCTTTGAATCCTTACGACAGAATGCATTTTGCCCGCGCTATGGGCGCCTGTCCCGAATTAAACGATCGTGTATTCAAAGCTATGATGGCAGAATCGACAACTGTCGTAAAATGCGCACTTGCCGAAGCGTATGTGGAGATGTCGGCCCAAAAGAACTGGCCTGTGGAAGTTGATTTTGTTCAGCAAGCCATAACGGCAATTCAGGGAGGTGATGTAGGAGTTGTGGCGATATTCGCTACGGCACTTCGCGAAAAAACACTAAGCGAAGAAGACAATGCTAAAATTTCAACTGCATGTCAGGGCGCTCTTTCTAAACTTGTTCTCCCGCGCGAAATAGAAACGTACAACGAACTTGTCAGAACCATTCAGGCGACATCAACGGTAGAAATATTGGAGAAAAAAACGGAATTCAATCATGGTATTGACTGGAATTATGCACGCGGAATAGATCCAAAACAAAAAGTACGTATCACAACAACGAAGGGCGATATTGATTTGCAACTGCATGTGGAGAATGCTCCAGGCACGGTGGTCAGTTTTTTAAAATTGACAGAAGAGGGATTTTACAACGGTCGGTTTTTTCATCGTGTTATCCCCAATTTTGTTGCACAGGGCGGTTGCCCACGCGGCGATGGTTGGGGCAGCACAGACTATTCTTTGCGTTCTGAATTTGGTTTGCACAACTACACTGCCGGTGCTGTCGGTGTTGCAAGTTCGGGTCACGACACGGAGGGCAGTCAGTGGTTTATTACGCTAAGCCCTGCACCACATCTCGATGGTCGATATACCATTTTTGCGGATGTTGTTGCTGGACTCGATGTCGCACAACGTCTGGTTGTAGGTGATGGAATTGTAAAAATTGAAATGCTGAAATAGACTATGAGTAAAATAGTAGTTTTGGGTGCCGGACTGGTTGGTTCGGCCATGGCGATTGATCTCGCAAAAAATCATGAAGTAACTTCTGTAGATGTAAATGAAGAAGCACTTCTCAAACTAAAGGCACACAACCTTGCCACTTATGCGATGAATTTGCGTGATGATAACGCCTTGCAAAATTTTGTAAAGGACTTTGATCTTGTCATTGGCGCTGTGCCCGGATTTATGGGATTCAACACGGTGAAGCAGGTCATTCTCGCCGGAAAAAACATGGTGGATATTTCTTTTTTTCCGGAGGATCCATTTAAATTGGACGAACTGGCAAAAAAGCACGGAGTGGTTGTTGTGACCGATTGTGGTGTAGCACCCGGTATGGGCAATATTATTCTCGGACATCATAACCGATTGATGAAAATCAAACGATATGAATGTCTGGTGGGTGGATTGCCTGTTGTGCGCGAATGGCCGTTTGAATACAAAGCTGTCTTTTCTCCCATTGATGTAATAGAAGAGTATGTGCGTCCTGCGCGTTATGTGCAGAATGGCCAGATGGTGGTGCGCGAAGCCCTGAGTGATGCAGAGTTGATTCCTTTTCCGGGATTAGGTACGCTTGAATCATGGAACAGCGATGGATTGCGTTCGTTGATTAAAACCATGCCGCATATTCCGGATATGATTGAAAAGACATTGCGTTATCCGGGTTGTATTGAATACCTCCGTGTATTGCGTGCAGCCGGATTTTTCTCGTATGAAGAGGTTGAAGTGAATGGTGCTAAAATTCGTCCCATTGATCTCACTTCAAAACTTCTTTTCCCCAAATGGAAATTAAAACCGGGTGAAGAAGACTTTACAATCATGCGTATTGTGATGGAAGGAGAAGAGGACAATAAACCTTGTACTTACACATACCATCTTTTGGATCGTTATGATCAATCCTCACAAACCATCAGCATGGCACGCACAACAGGGTATACCTGCAATGCAGTTGCCAATCTTGTTCTCGACAAAAAATTTGCACGCGTTGGAATCAATCCTCCCGAATTGGTAGGCGATGAAGAAGGTTGTTACGATGCCGTGGTGAAGTATTTGAAGGACCGCAATGTGCATTATTCCATCACTAAAAGTTGATTTGATCGGAATCCACGCAACCACAATTCCACAGGAATCTTAACTTCCTTCACTTCTTAATGGTGAAAAATAGGCGCAGCATGCGCCCTGCTTGGTCTTTTCATATTCCTCAGGAATACTTAAGCCGCTATTCTTCCTTACGTAATTAGTGCCATGATTAAAACGCCTCACCAATTGTAAAGTAGAAAAGTGTTTTAGAAACCAAATTTTTCTCTGGATTTTGTTTGTCGCCAATTGGCAGCGCTGCATCCAGTCGAACATTGATTCTTTTTTCTTTGTCGAATGCAAATCGCAATCCCGCCCCTGCACTCGCATAATCTTGTTTCAGATTAAAATTGGATAGTGTATTGGCCAGAAAAGCATAGTTGAAAAATGCTGTCGCTCCCCATCTCCGCCAAAAGTAACCACGGTATTCCGTTTCAAAAATCATGGCATTTCTGTCGCGGTATCGCCCTTCATAATAGCCACGCATACGTTTGATATTTCCCGCAGCAGGCATCTGACTGAACGGAACATTTCCTGCAATCACATCTCCAAATGCATGCAGACCCAGTGCTTGTTTTTTGGCCGTCTGTATAAATTGACGGTAATCAATTCTATACCGCGTATAACCAAATTCACTTCCCCAGAATTTCTCCTGATTGTGAACTACCAATTCGAGGTAGGATCCTTTCAATGTGAAATAGATATTGTCGCGATTGTCCCAAAGCGATACCAATCCCGGGCCGCTTGTTCGATTGCCTGCTCCTCCCAATATGGAATCATTTTTTAACCAGGCATTTTCTGCCAGATTGTAGACATCATAATCTTCGTACCACCAGCGTGCACCTGCAAAAATGTGTTGCCGTATTTTGCGCAGATAGTTGATACGTAAACGAGGGAATCGCACATCGTACAATTCTTTTTTTCCGCTTTCATTGCCTGGTCCAATACCATAGAAATAATACGAATAATCGTAGTATCCGATCTCACCGCTCAGACTGTGTTTTCTTTCATTCCAATACAAGTCGTAAGGAAAGTAAATGAGTTTTTGATTGTTTTGCGTGTATCCAATCCCAAGTTGAATTTGACTGGGAGGTGATATGCTGTCTTTTTTGTTGAGGTAAAAATTATACGATGCGCCCGCTCCAACGCCCCAGCGGGTTTCGGGCAGGTAAAAAAC
>JBJXFC010000234.1:0-11711 GCA_046153915.1 Flavobacteriales bacterium | reverse complement strand
CTGCTTTTTACAGCAATCCGCAAGGTCGGTTGGTGTATGATGGTTTGGATACTTTGATCGCCGATCTCCAACCCGGAGATTATCAGGATAACGTATGGTACAATCTTCGCGACTATCAAACAGAAGGTGAGAATTACAGCCAGTTTGGAGTAGCAATTCCAGTTGGATTGGGCATGTATTTTACCTTCAACAAAGAATGGCGCGTTGGTTGGGAAATTAATTGGAGAACAACATTTACAGATTATCTCGATGACGTGTCTTCGGTTTATGCACCAGTTACTCCGGTAGATCCTGAAAACATCGATTTGGCTTATGATCTTCAGTCGCAGACCTATCCTGAATTGATTGCTGATTTGAATGGTGTGCGTCCAGACGGTATCGGCACAATTCATATAAATGACTTTCAACATCAGCCAGGAAATGATGACACCAATCAATCAATTCGTGGGTACAATACGAATAACGACAGCTATATTACGTCTCAGATTACCGTTGGAAAAGTGGTGCGTGGACGAAGCAAATTTTACAAAAGCAAATATAGTTGGGTAAAAACGCGCGCTACTGTAAAACGTTCGAGAGCGAAGTTCTAATACTTCTAGTAAGATATTTTAAAAGGCTACCTAAAGGTGGCCTTTTTTATTTCTTCATGAAATTCAATATTTCTTTGCGGCTATTGAGCTGTAGCTTTTCATAAATTTTTTTCACATGCGATTTAACTGTTTCGTTGCCAATAAAAAGCAATTCAGCAATTTCTTTATTCTTAAATCCTTTGGCCATTAAATCGAGGATTTCCTTTTCGCGAATAGACAGTTTTTGAAGCTCCTCTTGTAGTTTAATTTCTTTTGCATTAAATGAATTGACCACCAGTCGTGCGACCAAAGCGCTCATGGGCGACCCTCCAAGCTGGATTTCGTCGATTGCATTGTATATTTTCAAAGCGTCTGACGACTTTAATATATATCCCGTTGCGCCGGCGCATAATGATTCAAAAATGTGCTGATGATCTTCATATACCGTGCACACTAAAAAATGGACCTCGGGTCTTGAAGATTTGATCTGTCTGATACATTCAATTCCATTTGTGCCTGGCATATTGATGTCCATTAAGACAACATCAGGCGCATAATCCTGAATGTTTTGAAGGAATGAATCGCCATTTTCGAAGGCGTGTAAAAGCAAGAGATTGGAATTCACGAATACGATTTCAGATAGCTCGTCCCGAATACCCCGGTTGTCTTCAACAATTATTATTTTTGTTTTGGCCATTCTATGAGTTTTTATTAAAAAGGCATTTGTGTCAGGTAATTAATGCGGAATGATCTTAAACTATTTCTGGAAAAGTGCAATCTAAATTTACCAAAGTACCCTTCCCTGGAATGCTCTCAATTAGTAACTTTCCCGTCAGTTTTTCGGATCTGTTTTTCATGCCTGATAATCCATTTCCAGTTTTACAAGAATGGATGTCAAAGCCAATTCCATCATCTTGGATGCTCATCTTAAACTGATTTTTTTTTGTTTCAATACGAATGAGAATGGCCTTGGCATCGGAGTATTTCACTGCGTTGTGAAGTGCTTCTTTTAGTATCAGAAAAACATTTCTGCGCCACTCAGGACTAATTTGAACATTGCTTTGCTCAGACGGTATTTGCATAGTAAAACTGAAATGGGTCTCTTCCAGAAAGTTGGTGCAGTAATTCCTTAGAAACGCCAGAAAGCTCTCAAACTGATCGTGACGAGGATTAATGGACCAAATAATTTCGTTCAGATTTTGTGTGAGGGATTGAGCATTGGAAACAATTTTCTCTACGTTGTCTTTTGCCTTTCTAGGCGCGTTTTCAAAGTTTCTAAGTGTACTTTGACCTTGAAGCGAAATAAGTGTGAGGCCTGCACCAATTTCGTCGTGCATGTCCTGAGAGATATCAATCCGCATTGAATTAAGAGCCTTGTCCTTCTCAAGTTGCGCCAGTTTAACTTTATAGTGTTGGTTGCGGAAATTATAAGCAATGAAAAATACGATAGCAGTTAGGATCAATGCACAAAGTAATTTAAACCAAATACGCTGATAGTAGGCAGGTACAATAACAATTGGCACTCGAACTGAACCTTTCCTGTTTTCATAAACGCTGTCAATTCCTTCAATCACTAAAACGTAATCTCCAGGTGGCACTGATGCGTAATTTAGGGTGCGACTGCTTCCAGCCTGAATCCATTCCTGGTTGAGCCCTTCCAATTTGTATCGATATTCCAAGCGATGTGAGTTGAAAAAATCTAGAGCAGTGAAAGAGATATTGAAGGCATTTTGATCGTGAGGAAGTGTTAGCCCATTTTTTTGAAAGGGAATTTGCTCGTTGTCGTTCGTAAGCACAAAATTTTCAATGATTATTTGGAAATTGCCCGGCGGTATAAAGGCGAAATCAGGATCAATAATAATGTTAGGAATCAATGCGAATATTCGATTAATACCACGCAAGTCATATAATTGCTGAATGAGGTTGAAACCGATTCCTTCCTGGGCATTAAAGACCTGAATCCTCCCATCTGGATAGATTTTACCGAGACCATCCCTGCCGCCGGTCCAAATATTGCCTGCACGGTCAGTTGCCAGTGTATGTATAAATGACGATGGAAGTCCGTCGCGCTGATCAAAAACATCCAATTTTCTCGATTCCAAAAAATGACCAGGATAGAAGTGAATCATACCATGGTTTACCGTTCCGACATAAATATGGTCGTCTTTTGTGCAAGCCAGGGACAAGAATTCAACATTTTTCAGTTCTGTACCCGAATTTTTTTCGATGCAATAAGTACTGAAAGTGGAATTGGTAAAATCATAGGTCACAATTTCGAGCGGCGATATCAGGAAATGGATTTGTTTGTTGTAGCCTTCGGCCAAATGCCTCTTGAAGTTATTCATAACAGGTGATAATTTGTGCAGCGGAATAAATTTTTTGATTTCTAAATCATACTTGAAAAATTGATCATTTGAGATAAAGAATAGGTTGTTCTGACTCAATATCATATCGTGAATGCAGGCATCAGAAGTTTTTATTTGATTGGTTTGATCTGTTTTTTCTCTAATCTGTTGTGTTTTTTTATTGTAGGTGTAAACGCCGCAATACCCTGCCAGCCAAAGGAAACCCTGTCCATCATCGCACAGTTGAATATCATAAAAATCCTTTTGAAGCAAGTTGGGCAGGGGAGTAAAATGTACTTTTCTGTTTGTATATTGAATGTGTTGGATTCCTCTCAGCCCGTTTTTTGTAATGATTGTGAAGATCTCATCGTTTTCCGATGAACACATTTCTTCTATGTTTTCATCAACTCCGAGTTCGTCGAAATAAGTGAAAAATTGATGCAGGGGATTTACCTGAGCCAGTCCAGAACCTGTTGTAACCCAAAGTATACCTTCCTTATCAAGGAGTATCCGGTTTATTTGATCAAATGAATTCTCCTTAAGCGCAAAAGTCGATTTGTTGTTCTCATCATCAAAAATAAATTCCCCGGTGTTGATTTTGAAATGAATCAGTCCATTGATGCCAACTGCAACGAGCGTGGAATCATTGTATGAAGCCATGTCCCGTAATTCGCTGTTTTCTGCCCCCATAAATTCAGCATCTCCTGTTTCATCGAAATAAAAGATCCCACCTGTGGTGGCACAACTCCAATATTTGCCCGTTATTTGAGGATCACTATAAACCGATCGGTATCCGGAAATCTGATTTTGATTTTTTCCGGGATAAATTGTCCGAAGCAAATTATAACTTGCATCCAAAAGAAAAAGTGCATGCCATGTGCTTATCCAAATTGTACCGTCGCCACAATGAGAAATAGCTGTAATCGGATTCCAATGGGTATTATCCGATAGATGAATTGGATGAACGATTTTTCCTGAATTATCAGAAGTAAATAAGTGATTTCCACATGCAAATAGAATGCGATCTCCGATGGATTTTATCCTTTTTATAGGGCCTGAAAGTTCTTCAAATCCGGACGGAGCATGAAAAGTTCTAAAAAATTTTCTATCGGTATCAAAAATACTTATTCCACCCTCGGTAGCCAGCCATAATTCTCCATTCGTACTTTCTGTAATGTCGTAAACTGTGTTATTACAGATTGAAACTGAATCGGCCGGATTTTTCTTGTAAATCGCAAAGTCATTGCTATTGTAGCGGATAAGACCCGTCCCGGAACCAATCCAAAGTATGCCGCTTCGATCCCGAAACACGCAAAGCAAATTTTCATCTGGTAGCCCGTTCTCATAGCCAATTTTATCGAATATGAACTTCTGCGCTTCCAAATTTTGAAAAAGCAATGTGATCAATATTATAATGGGCAGTTGTCGCATATTTCCTTTACAAATCTAATAGGTTAAGGAATTTCCTGACGGGTGAAAAAGAGGGGATATTATGAGTGAAAAATGGAGGCTGGAAGTTTTCGAGTTGAGATTTGCGTCAAATTCTGACACAATGAAAAAGTCTGCCTTGTTTTTAAATTTTTTGATCCTCACCATGGCTATGGAAGGATATTGTGACAACAATCGGCCATCCATCGAAACAATCGATGCTTGCGTCGATTTGCTTATGTATCCCGATGCGGATGGTGATGGCCTCGGGAATTCGTTCATGGGAATTCCACTCATTGACCCATTGCCAATTGGTTTTGTAGAAAATGGTGATGATTGCGATGACAATAATCCACTTGTAGGCGCTGCGGAGACGTATTATGAAGATTTTGATTCAGACGGTTTTGGTAATCCCTTAATAGTTGTATCGGCTTGCTCTCCAATAGGTGGATATGCTCTTAATGCTGGTGACTGTGATGATCAGAATCCCTTCTTCCCTGCAATTGTTTTTCCAGATTCTGATTTGGATGGATTTGGTGATATGGGAAGTTCATCGGTAACATTTTGCTCCTTTCCGATTCCGAATGGATATTCTTTTAATGATTCTGATTGTGCTCCCAATGATTATTTTTTGAATAGCTCGACGCCGTGGTATCGCGATATGGATGGTGATGGTTATGGTTCCCCCTTAGATAGTGTGCTTGGCTGTGTTGCGCCCATTGGATATGTGAATAATCCAGACGATTGCGATGACACGGAGCCATCAATTAATCCCGGAACGTATTGGTATTTGGATTTGGATGGTGATGGATATGGTGATCCGGCAACTGAAATACAGGCCTGCAATCCTCCGCCGGGGTATGTTCAAAATTCCAACGATTGTGATGATGTTAATCCGAATGGAAATATTGCGACCAATTGGTACCTGGATGCAGATGGCGATGGTTATGGTGATTTTTTAACGATGATTACGTCTTGTTTTCAGCCGCCTGGATATATCCCAGTTTCTTTGGATTGCGATGACAATGATCCAACATTGCCACATTATGTTATGGTTGATCAGGATTTGGATGGCTATGGCGACTTCACTATTTTCGCTTATGTCTGTGATTGGCCTTTGCCTGTAGGCTATACCTTTGATGGTGGAGATTGTGATGACAGCGATCCCAATTTGATTTTTGCATCGTGGTACTATCTAGACAATGACGGAGACGGTTATGGCACAAGCTATGTTTCACAATCTACTTGCCATCCCCTTGAGAATTTTGTAAATAATAATGCGGATTGTGATGATGAGAATCCTTCCGTTAATCCTTTTGCATCAGAAATTTGTGGCAATAACATTGATGAAAATTGTGATGGGATTTTAGGGCAAAATTTATTTGCGCCCTATTTTACGGGTCAAGCTCAGAATATTGAGGTTTATGCTCAGCCAGGAGAGTGTGGAGCATACGTGCAATATCCTATTATTGAGGCCGCCGACCCTGATGATTGTATTACTTTATTGACTGCTATTTCTAATCCTCCTTCTGGTGGTTATTTTCCAATTGGAGAAACCAGTGTAACCTACACTGTTTCTGATGGACTCAACATAATTTCTACCACTTTTACAATTGCCGTGCTCCCTCTTAGTGAAGTATGTGGCAATGGTTTGGATGACAATTGCAATGGACAAATTGATGAGAATTGTGCACTGCCTCCGGCCAATGATTCGCGCGCAAACGCTCAACTAATACCTCAGGTACTCAATGGCGTTTCAAATGTTTATCCTGGTTGCAGCCCATTATCCGGATCAATGATCGGCGCTACACCTTCTACAGAAGCCAATAGCCCTGCAATTACAGGAGAAGATGTTTGGTATCGTTTTGTTGCAGTTGGAGGTGGAATAAAAATTAGCGCTACTTCAACAGTCACAGACCTTTTGATTGAGCTACAGGATAATTTCGGATCTACTATTCAAATTGAAAATATCTCATCATCTTCAAGTACTGAAATTTTAAACTATGGAGGTTTGGTGAGTGGGCAGACATATTATTTTGCCGTCAGGGTTGTAAATAGCAATTTCGGAATTGGAAGTGGAGGGTTTAATATTTGTCTTAGCCACCTTCTTGCCAGTTTTTGCGACAACGGAAATGGAATATACGATATGTGTACAAATTTTAAACCGAAGTGGACTGGAGCAAATTCGTATACTTTTCTCTTTACACCTACTGGTTTAACTCCTGGAGTAGCAACCTCCGCCTCATCCGTAAGTCAAATCGCTTTATCACACCCATCACTTGCGCTGCGTCACTCAGGCACCTACGATGTTCTGATTTCTGCAAATTATTCGCTATTAAATGGATTGGGACAACCAGACCCGATCATTGTAAATGGCGTATCGCATTGCGACGTGACTATCGCACCTCATGCAAGTGTTGAAGTCAAAGCACAGCAAAGATGTCCGGTAAACTTATTGCGCGGCACTACACTACAGGGTAAGCCTTTTGTTTGCGGTGCAGAAAATTTTGTGATTGAATTTACGCAGGTTACTGATTGTTCAGGAATTGTGACCGTTGGATTACCGTTTACCAGAAATACAGTTGGTCCATCAAGTAATATGCAACTGAATTTTAATTTGCCACAGCCTCTCATGGGCAATTCATTTTACAAAGTTCGTTTCAAACCCGTTTTTTCCTATGGTGAAGGTCAATTTGGTAATCCTCAGGTCATTTATATTACCGGAAATGCAATGGCACTGGGGGATGCGCCTTTATTACCTGATGTTGTTGAGCCTTCTGATGAATTAATTATTTCTCCAAATCCCTTCCATGGTGGTTCATTGAATGTGCTAAATGAAGCTTTTGGAGAATGTTATGCTGAGGTATGTGTGAGTGATATTTGGGGGAAATTGGTTTTTCAATCGACCACACGTTTTGATGAAATGGGTACGGCCCGGCTCGACATTCCTGACAACACAGCGTCCGGATTGTATATCGTAGTAGTGAGATCAAAGGAGAAAACGGCATCCTCCAAATTGATTATAGAACCCAATTAAATGCAATCACAAAGTATAAACTACAACTGTCGTGACTAGCTAATTCGGAATGCCGCCAAATTTGACGGCATTCTTTTTTGGCTGAAACACCACGTTATTTCCTCATAAACTGCCAAAGTTTCGACAACGGCTTTCTTGTTAAGGTGAATAGCCCCGGACGCAAATTGTTCATCTTCCACGCCAATCTGTCTTCCATGTTGGCACGAATCCGGTTTTTGAGTGTGATATTGCTTTGACCGCCAGCCCTCATTTTGGTAATGATGCGTGGTAAATAGGAAAGACGTATTTGATGTTTGTGAATGAATCGCAACATGAGCTCATAATCGGAAGCCGACTTAAGTTCAAGGCTATACATTCCAAACTGATCGTAGCATTTTTTTCGGACAAAGAATGTCGGGTGGGGCGGCATCCACCCCTTCAAAAATCGCCCGGAAAAGTATGGCCCGGCATTCCAAACGCGAAGTACTTTATCCAGTTTTTCGCGATCTACATAAACAAGATCGGCATAAAGTCCATCACATTTTTCAGACTGGAATTTTTGCACTACATCCGAAATCACCTGGCTATCTGCATAAAAATCGTCGCTATTCAGTATACCAATTATGTCGCCGGTTGCCATGCTTACACCTTTGTTCATGGCATCGTAAATGCCTTTGTCTTTCTCTGAAACGAATTTTGAAATGTTTGTTTTGTATTTATCAATTATACTTACAGTTGCATCTTTTGAAGCACCATCCACAACGATATATTCAATATCCGGATAATCCTGTGCCACTACTGATTTGATAGTGTCCTCAATGGTCTCGGCGCTATTATAGGAAATCGTAATGATGCTTACTTTCATGACACAATGGTTCTATCTTTCACTTTTTGAGCAGGATTGCCCTGGTAAATCGAATAGGCTGCAAGTTCAGTCGTGGCAATTGAGCCAACACTAAGAACAGCATGCGATCTGCAAATAACACCCGGACATACAACTGATTTTGCACCAATCCACACACCTTCTTCCAGTTCAATTTTTTTTACCATGAGATCAAATGTGGACTTAGAATAATCATGATTTCCACACAACAACATAGAACCCTGCGATAAGCATGAGTGATCGCCGATTTTTACTTCTGCCAGATTATCAATCCAGACATCTTCGCCAACCCAGCAGTGATTTCCAATTGAAAGATTCCAGGGATATTTAATTCGAATATGAGGCTTGATCACAACCCCTTTGCCTACTCGGGCACCGAATAATTTCAATAGAAAAATTTTAAATCCTTTGAGCGGAAAACCGCTTTCAAAAAATGCAAGAGAAGTGACATACCACAATGCCCGTTTTATTCTACCACCAGGTTTGTACCAGGCATTGTTGAATTTGCTGAGATCGGTTTTATTCATCATGTTAAACTTCTACGATCTTTCTTTAATAAAAAGGTGTGCCCATAAACTTCTTGAAAAGCGCAGCAAAATGGGAAAAAGAATAACAGTAAGCACAAGCCCGGTGCTTAGAAAAGTGACAGGATGTGTCAAAAACCCGAATTCAATCATACCCACTGAATTGAGGATCTTTAATCCAATAAGTACAGAAATCCAAAGTGCCACCGTGAGCCCCCATGAAACATATGCTGCTCCGAAATAAAAACCCGTTTCTGGTTTAAGATTGGCTCCACAAATGTCACACTTCTCTTTAACTTCTCCCATGTTGGTCCAGGTGTAAACGGTTTCATTTACAAACATACTTTTTTCATGGCAGGAAGGACATTTCAAGAGGACAGAAGATTTCAGAAATGACATTTTTTTGGGCATACAATTGCGTGGATAAGATGCCGGCAAGTTAACCCGAAAAAAAGCTTAAAATTGGCAAATGTGCCTATTTCAAAAAGGAAGTATAAAACGCATTGGCCAGGTTAACTATCGCTTTTTTTGCACTTTCAGGAGCAAGGCCAAAAGGCGGGCCATAGGGCGTTTTGTTGACATCGATAATGTAAATACGACCGTCTGCCTTATTTCTCAAAATATCAAGTTCCCCAAAATGCAACCCCATTTTAGTGCAAAAGGCGAGAATAAGGCTTACTTCTTTTTCATTGAATAATGAAGCTGTTGCATGCAATTCAGAACGGCTGACATCGTTGGTAAATCGCACAGCATATTTTTTGAATTTCTTATAGGCATGCACGATTTCGGTACCAACTACTGCAACCCGCAGATCCATTACGTATTGTTCGTCATATGAATTGTCGATCAAAACCTGATAAACAGATCCTGTTGTTAAATCAACCGGACAATCAATGATTTTTCCATCGTGCAGGGCATTGGTATCACTTTTCATCACTGCCTTGCCACTGTAATTGGAAGGATCTATAAAGGTGTTGTATCCAAATATGTCGAGGTGAATTTTGTCCACATGAACCTTGGAAATATCTGTGCAGGCTGCATTCAAGATCAGATTTTCACCATATTTCCCTTTAAGTTCATCACTCGACCCGTGTGTGATATCTTCGAAATAAATGACGCAAGCCGGATCTGGAAGACGTTTATTGGTTAGCCTGGAGCCAAGGTGATTGGCCATCTTCCAAAGTGTGGTTTTTTTGCTGGGATAATCCGGAAAAGCAACGATTGGTTTTTTGGGTCCTTTGGTCAGGTAGTTTTTTAAATCACGCAGTGCACTTGAAATATCTTTTGTGATGACTTCCGACCAGGGCATGGAGTAACGGTAATTATTTCGCCAGCCTTTCTTATGTTTTTTATTCTGAGTCACGATACCTTTTTGGATTTAGCTCGCTGTAATTCGAGTGGTGTTGATTTCAGCTTTCCCACGACTCGAGCGGTAATAAAGTCTTTCGAAAGATCTGCACCTCTTGCCGGAGAATATTCTCGTCCGTAGAAAATAATCTGCAAATGAAGTTTATTCCACAAGACCTCCGGAAAGAGTTTTTTCGCGTCTTTTTCTGTTTGATCTACACTTTTACCGCTGCTTAGTCCCCATCTGTGCATCAGCCTGTGAATATGCGTATCCACAGGGAATGCAGGTACTCCAAAAGCTTGTGACATAACTACACTCGCTGTTTTATGTCCAACCCCGGGCAAGGCTTCAAGTTCATCAAAACTTTGTGGTACAAGACCATTGTATTTAGTTATCAGGATCTGAGATAATGCGTGGATGTTTTTACTTTTTGCAGGCGAAAGTCCGCATGGACGAATAATATCTTCAATTTCCTTCACCGTCATTTTGATCATATCAAAGGGATTGTCAGCTCTTTTAAAAAGGGTGGGTGTTATTTTATTCACCCGTTCGTCTGTGCATTGGGCGGAAAGCAAAACGGCAATCAGAAGTGTGAAAGGATCGTTATGGTCCAATGGTATGGGGGTTTCCGGGTATAGAAACTCCAATTGCTCAATTATATATGCTGCTTTTTCTTTTTTGGTCATTTAGAATGACAAATAAAAGACTTTGTACCTGAAAAAAGGTATTCAGTCCTTCGATTCAAAAAAAAGGACTTAAATTCTACCTTACTGTCAGAATATTGGCTACACTTGCTTAACTAACAACCACTAACTAACGAAAATGAATGTCTTTTATCTGAGGCTCTATAGCCTCCTTGCCTTAAGTGGCGTTGTTTTAACTTGTGTCGGTGAGTTTCTGTATTTCTACGGTTTTGAAGGAACAAATCTTGAAGTGAATCTGGATGTTGTGAGTAAAACCCATTCTGATCACATTGCTCAGGGCATGTTTTGTTCAATTCTTGGCATTGGACTTTGGCTTTTTATCACTTATCCATTGAGAGTTTCATTGTACAAAACGTCTTTCGCCATGAGGCAATGGATTCAGGCGTCATTGCTCATTTATATTGGTTGTTCACTGGTGTTTCATGTCTCCATGGGGTGGATTGGAATTACAGATCATGTGGCTTCATTGATTGCTCCGGATCAAATTCTACTTTCTTCTGAAATAAAAATGAAATCGCACGAGCTTTACATGGTCATTTTGAAGTTTTCCTTTTTTGCATCCATTCTTTTTTCAGGATTGCTGGCATGGGTCATTTTTAAAGGGCAAACACATCTACCAAAGTGGATTATCCTTTTTACGCCCATTCTCATTTTTACCATGTTGAAGTTGTTGCCTTCAAAATTGATTGAAATTCCGGCTCCACTAGGAGGTTGGATTGATATTTCAATTGGTTGTGTTGGGCTATTTATTCTTTTTGGTGTGTTGTGCAGATCCGCCTTGCAGAATGTAAATTCATAAAACGGGCGTAGATTCAATTAGTTGAAGGCGCAGCTATTGCTGCCAATTCCACCGGTAAATGTTTTAAGTAAAGTTCCTGTTGATTGATATTGATA
>JBJXFC010000233.1:0-48899 GCA_046153915.1 Flavobacteriales bacterium | reverse complement strand
GACAGTACTCTGTTGGCTAGCGGCGAGTGTGCAGGTGTATACTTGCGTTACTACACGGCTTATGACATTTGTCAAAACGTATCTGAGACATTCATTCAAATCATTCGTTTGACTGATGAAACTGCTCCAGTGGGTGTTGAACCAGAAGACATTTCAGTGCTTTGCAGCGATGAAATTCCTTCATTCGATCCGACGTTCACAGATAATTGTGGCGGACCAGTAGAAGTAGTTTATGTTGGATTTGAAGTAACGAACATTTGTGATTCAACTTATACCGAATCATGGACAGGTTACGACAACTGCGGCAACTGGACAACCATTGACCGTAACGTAACTATTTATGACAACGTGAACCCATATTTCACCAGTTTCCCTGCTGATACAACAGTAAGCTGTGACGCAGAACTTCCTGCAGAAATTTGGCCAACTGCCGAAGATAACTGCGACAGTGAAGTAGAAATTACAGTGGCTTATGACGAAGCTCCGGGCGAATGTCCTAACGAACGCTTCGTTTATCGCACTTACCGTGGTATTGACAATTGCGGAAATCAGGTTGTTGAAACACAAACTATTTCGGTTGTTGATGAAGAGGTACCAGTTTTCAATGAAGATCAGGAATGGTTATACACTTATGAGTGCAATACCCCAATTGAAGTCATTCAGCCTGTTGCTACCGATAATTGCGGAGATGTTACATATTCTTATGCTGACACTTTGAGCTATGAATCAGAATGTTATTCTTCGTTCTATCGTATTTGGACAGCTACAGATGCTTGTGGACTGACTTCAGAATTCTGGCAGTATATTGAAGTTGTAGACACTACAGCTCCGGTTATTACTGGTCTTCCAGAAGTTGAAGTTCCATGCGAAGAGTTTGATATTGATGGCGGAATTTTCGTAGAAGCAACTGATAACTGCAATGAAGTTACAATCGTTATCGACAGCACACAATTAGTAAGTGGCGAATGTGCCGGAGTTTATATCCGTTACTACACTGCTTATGATTATTGTGAAAACGCTTCAGAACAATTCATTCAGATCATTCGTCTGATTGACGAAACTGCTCCAGAAGTTGATGAAGAGCCAGTTGATGCCTCTTACGAGTGCGATCAAACATGGTCTCCAGCTTCACCTACTTTCACAGACAACTGTGGTGGTGAGGTTACTATCATGCCTGATTTGTTCATTGAAACAGATGGTTGTACAACAACTTACCATTACATCTGGACTGCCTATGACAATTGCAACAATGCAACAACTGTTGATCAATATGTAACTGTCACAGACACAACAGCTCCTGTAGCTTCTTTCGATCCTGAAGATTTCACTGTTGAATGTGGCCAGTCTTACGACTTGGTAGTTCCAACTTTCACTGACAACTGCGATCAGGAACTTACTTATGATTCTGATTTTACAGAAGAACAAGTTGGATGCTACACAGTGTATACTTATTGGTGGTCTGCAACAGATGATTGTGACAACACAACAACTGTTGGTAATACCGTAACCATTGAGGATACTACTCCTCCGGTGCTCGAAGTACCAGGTGGCAATGAATTCAGCTGCGACGAAGAAGTTGTTTACGGAGAAGCTTCTGCAACTGACGTATGCGATGAAGTTGTTGATATTACCTATGTTGACGACACCCTTCCTGGTCAGTGCCCACAAGCTTACACTATCGTAAGAACATGGACTGCTACAGACGATTGTCTCAATACAACAACTGATTATAGCTACTACTACATCTACGACAATACTGCACCAGTATTCACTGAAGTACCAGGCACAATCACAGTAGAATGCAATACAGAAATTCCTGCAACTTTTGCATCAGCAGAAGACAATTGTGGTGAGGTTACTGTGACCTACTCTGATAGCGAATTGTTCCAGGATGAGTGTGATGGATATTATATCCGCACATTCGTTGCTACGGATGAGTGTTTCAACTCTTCTTATGCTGAACAAATCATTGATATCATTGACACAACAGCTCCAACGCTTATCCTTCCTGAGGATCTAGATGCAGAGTTGCCATGTGAACAAGTGTTCTATGAATATCTTGCTATCTACAACAACGGTGAGGCTACTGAAGAACAAATGGCTGCTGTACAAGCGCTGTTTGCTCAACTTGGCTTGCTTCCACTTGGTGTTGATGACAACTGTGATCCTAATGCATATTGGGAAGAAGTTGAGGTTATCATCACAACTGATGGTCTTGAGTGTCCAGTGGTTGCCATGGCAGAATGCAAATTCCGCGCTTATGACAACTGTGGCAACGAAAGTGAAGATGGAAGCACATTTATCTACATCGTAGACAACACTGCTCCTACTCTCACTAACCCAACCGAAGATGAATTCATTGAGTGCGACGAAGAAGATATGGGCTGGGAGCCTGTATTCGACGACGAGTGCAACGATGATATCACTGTGTTGCCAGCTTCATCTATCACTTCAGACGGTTGCACAACTATGATTCACAAATCATGGACTGCTTCTGACCCATGTGGTAATGAAATCACTGTAACACACAATATCACTATTACTGACTACACTCCTCCGGTTATCACTACACCAGAACCAATGACCTACAACTGCTATGAAGAGTTTGTTTGGGCTGATGGCTCTGTAACTGACAACTGTGACGAACAAGTTGACGTAACCATCGTAGACGACACCATTCCTGGTGAATGTCCAAATGAGTACACCATTATCCGCACATGGACTGCTTATGACAACTGTTTGAACGAAGCTTCTGCAAGTTCATCTATTACAGTTGTAGACAATGATGCTCCTGTATTCACTTACGTTCCAGAAGATATCACTATCGAGTGTAACACAGAAATCCCTGGTTCTATGGCTGAAGCAGTAGATCTTTGTGGTGACGCTACAGTGACATCATCTGATGAATACTACATTGAAACACCTTGCTACACTGAAATCCGCCGCACATTTGTTGCTGAGGACGAGTGTGGCAACTGGACAAGTGTTGTTCAATACATCTACATTGTTGACACTACAGCACCAGTAATTACTGGCGATCCACAAGTTTCTGTTCCATGCGAAGAATTTGATATGAATTCTGGAATCTTTGTAACAGCTACTGATAACTGCAATGAGTACACAATCGTAATTGACAGCACACAACAAGTGAGCGGTGAGTGCGCAGGTGTATACATGCGTTACTACACGGCCTATGACTATTGTCAGAATGTGTCAGACCAGTTCTTACAGATCATCTTCCTTACCGACACAATTGCTCCGGTTGGAACTGAGCCTGAAGACATCACTGTAAACTGTGATCAGGAGATTCCAGGATTCGATCCAGAATTCACTGACAACTGTGGCGGTCTTGTAGAAGTTGTTTATACCGGTTATGAAATAACTGGCTATTGCAATGCTACTTACACTGAAACATGGACAGGCTATGACAACTGTGGCAACTTCACTACAATCGATCGTAACATTACTATCGTTGATTTGGTTCCTCCGGTAATCAATGCTCAGTCGTTTGAAACAGAAGTTGAGTGCAACGTGATTGTAGATTATATCTACCCAACTGCAACTGACAACTGTGATGAAAACGTTGAAGTGAACCTCGACTACTCTACCACACCAGGCGAGTGCCCAGGCGAATACACTGAAACACATGTATGGACTGCTACAGATGAGTGCAACAACACTGCTACTGTAACGTATGTAACTCACCACGTTGATACAACTGCTCCTGTATTGTCAGATGTTCCTGCAAGCGCAGAGTATGAGTGTGACGATGTATGGTTTGTTGTATATCCAACTGCTGAAGACAATTGCAGCGAAGCAACTGTTGTAGCTGAGATCGACACAATCGCTGGCGAATGTGTGAATAACTACACTGTAGTTTATTCATTCTACGCAGTAGACGAGTGTGGTAATACTTCTGAAACTTACAACACAAGCATCTATGTGAACGACTACACAGCTCCTACATTCGATAATGAGCCTTCTAATGAGTCTTACGAATGTTTGAACTGGGAAGATTACAATGTTCAGGTAGTTACAGCTTCTGACAACTGCGGCCCAGCTACAGTTTCAGTTGAAGTTACTCCAGAATGGTCTGACAGCTGTGGAAACGGCCTATGGGTTGTTTACTACACTGCAACTGACCTCTGTGGTCATGAAACCAACACGTCGTACACTGTATCTGTTCAGGATACAACAGATCCTGAGTTGAGCTCATACCCAGAAAATCTGGTATTGGATTGTCAGGCTGAAGTTCCTGCTGCAGAAGATGTAACTGTTTCCGACAACTGTGACAACGACATCGATGTTACTTACGTTGAAACGTGCATCGGTGATTGCCCAGAACCAGGTACAGACAATTCATGTGATCTGATGCAACCTGATCTTGGTGAAAACGAATGTAACTACAACTACCTCGGCACTCCTGCTCCATGGTCTATGGCCTTGTTCAGCTTGCCTTTGGCTTACCGTTACTACATTTTGGATGAATCATACGCAGGTAATTCTTTCACACAAAACGATGATGGTACAATCGATGTAACATGCCGTGTGGTTAGTCTTGCTTTCCCTGATGGTGGATTTGATATCGAAGTAACATTCGGTAACATGAAAACATGGGAAGAGTGGAGCACTCAAGGTTTCCCAACCAGCTTCAAAGCTGATTGTGGTGGTGAGGCTTCAAACCATGAATCATGGTTGTACTACCTGCTTCAAGCTGGTGAAGGCGCTGAGGTTACAGGATGGGGATCTTTTGAAGGTTCTGCATTGAGTGTAACTCACGCTCCTGCGAACAACTACTTCGGATTCCAGTATGGTGATGGTGCAAACAACCTAAGTTCTGGTAACGGTCTTGGTGGTTGGTTCAACTACGGTGGTATTTTCTTGTACAATGGTCAACCAGTTGTAAGCGGTGGTGGAAGCATCAGCGGTGCAGGTGACTTTGCCTGGGAATTTGATTGCTGCCCAGACTACTACCTCGTACGTTGCTGGTCTGCTATGGATTGCAGCGGAAATGAAGTTTCATGGTGTCAGACAATCACATTCGAAGACCTTGATGGCAACATCGGTGGTGGTGATGTGATTATGACTGAACCAGAAGCTCAAAAAGATGGTATCATCTCTATCGTTTCTGTGCAGCCTAACCCAGCCACTGACAAGTCAATTATTTCATTCACAAGCGAACTCGAAGGTAAATTGAGCCTGCAAGTGATGGATATGACCGGACGTGTTGTAGGTGATCTGTTCAACAACAAAGTTGAAGCTGGTGTGGTTTACCGCGCTGATTTCAACGCCATTTCACTCGAAAGCGGTACTTACATGGTACGCTTGAGCAATGGCACTGAGCAGAGAGTTGAGCGCATCCAGATTGTTCGATAAGAATCAATCTTAAATAACATATTAAAAAACCCCTTCATATAAAGTGAAGGGGTTTTTTTGTGTCTTCAATTGGCCGGGATTTTGCTTCAGCCCGTCTATTCAATTCGAGAACAAACGTCGACTTACGTGCGCATTTACAAGTCCAAAAAAAAGCCCGCTGAACTTTCGATCAGCGGGCTTTTTTTAATTTCCAATTTCAATTACAGCACTCAGGTCCACAACAAGTCTTCTCAGACTTTTCTGCTTGTGTAGACTTCTCTCCTTTTTCTGCATAAACAGTGATACTAAAAATTCCAGTACCCCCTGATTTAAATTCAGCCAGCGCATTTACATCGAGGTATTTCGAAAGAATATCATCGGGAATTACAATGGCTTTCTTCTTTTGAACTGCAACATTTTTGAATCCAGCCTCAGTGATCATGTGTAAGTAATCATCCATCTGAATGGCGCCAGAAACACATCCCGCGTACATTTCAGCATCTGTTTTTAATTGATCCGGCAATTGGCCCACAAGCACAACGTCGGAAATACTAAAATGGCCTCCTATCTTTAAAACTCTGCTCATTTCGTTGAAAACAGCAGGTTTATCGGGCACCAGATTGAGCACACAATTACTCACAATGACATCGGCAACATTGGAAGTGATTGGCATTTTTTCGATATCACCCTGGCGAAACTCAACATTGTGGAAGCCTTTCTTTTCGGCGTTGATTCTGGCTTTCTCAATCATAGCAGGAGTAAAATCAATTCCGATGACCTTTCCGGTTGGACCAGTCTCTTCGCGTGCAACAAAACAATCGTTGCCGGCACCACTACCCAGATCCACAACTACATCACCGGGTTTGATCTTGGCGAATTGAGTTGGAAGACCGCAACCAAGACCGAGGTCGGCATCGGCAACATATCCTTTTAATTCGGAATAGTCGTCGGTCATAATGTTGTACACTTCAGTGGAGCAACCACCAGCACCGCAGCAGGAGCTCTGGTTAGAATCTTTGTCTTGCAATGCGATCTCACTGTACTTCGCCTTTACAAGTTCTTTTATACTTTCATTTGTTTGCATGATATGATATATTAATCGTTATATTTCGATGAATTATTTCAAAAAAACTCAACAGCACTTCCCCGCTTTGGGTGAATGCGCAAAAAAGTCACTTAGCAATCCAGCTGCTGCGTCCAGGTTTTCGAGATTTACACAATAACAAACCTTTGTTCCATCAATTTCGCCCTGAATCAAACCCGCAGCTTTCAGTTCTTTGAGATGCTGTGAAACAGTGCTTTGAGATAGTGGGAGCTCTTCCACAATATCTCCACAAACGCATGACTGTTTTTTGATAAGTAATTTCAGAATAGATACCCTGGCCGGATGTGCCAGTGCTTTTGCGATTGCAGCAATCCTGTTATCCTTCACACTAAATTCTTCTGATTTACTTATGCCCATTGTTGTATTCTATTGATCGCAATATTACGATAGTTCCGTTCTAGTTCCCAACGGATTTTAGTCATTTTAACATATGACCGATAATTCAGACAAAAAAACCGCTTCAAAGAAGAGGAAATTCCTAGATAGGTCCAGAAAAAATTGAAGGAGGCATCTGCCTCCTTTCATTTTTATTTAAAATCACACATATAATTAATAGCACATGCAGCCATATCAATTTGAGTTGGTGTGAGACTCTTTGGCTATGAATATTTTTGGGACGTTATCTAAATTCATTTTCTTTAAATAAGCTAAATTTGTCGAAATGGGATAACCTATGTAAGATTGTACATTTCCCATACGTGCCAAATAATAAATAGCATCACACCTAGCTTAAAAAGAATATTCATACGTTTGAATAGCGGAAGTCCTTTTTCAGCGCTTTTCACCATCTTTTCATAAAAAATACTTCTTGCTAAAGCGATTCTATTAGGGTCATTTCCAACCATGATATTTCGACCTTTGCCCGTCTCTATATAATTGATATTTGCTTTATAGCTTTCAATCGTTGTTATGAGTAAAGACAATCCAGACCAAATGCTGAAGCTCCAGCAAATGACTGCTACCCCCACTGGTATTTGCGAGTAATTTAGAGGTTGATTGACTGTTTGATGAATTGCAAAACCGATTGCAGCTACATCTAGGCCAATTATATAGTATGCAAATTTCTCCTGTAAGTTCCTTACATGTTGCGCAAGTTCTTTGTTTGATTCAGAATTTTTAATGTTGTCTTTAATACTGTTAGACTCCATAAGATGAAATGATGTTAAAGGTAATAATTAGAGGGTTGTTGGCAAAATTTCTTATACTTGCATAGACCAAATTATTAACAACTCCATTGGAAGAAATGCAAAAATACGTACAATCGTTGTTGCCTTGGTTGACACGATGGGTTTCGAAAATGCAGTTGAGACAATTTAACAGGAGTGAATAAAGCATTTTTCCGATGAACATAAAAAATATTTACCGTAAAATTAAAACAGAATATTGGCCTGACCCCGTCTGGAGTAAGGTAATTTCAGTTATAATCGTAACAGTTGGAGGAAGTATTTTGACTGGCATTTGGGTTTTAGTAAAATATATTTTTTTTAGTGAGCCCTTCTCTGAATCCATGAATAGGATTGGGGGTTTTCTTTCTGGTTCCACAAGTGTAAATACTACAGTGCTTTTGGTAGGTGGAATAGCCTTACTTGTTTCCATTGTCTTATTTGGTTATAACCTTTATAAGAAATCATTGGGACGAAATAAACATGAGCTCACTGCCGATAGTCAGAGTAAAATACCTACCATATATCAAACAACGGTACATTTCTTCGCAGACCGTTTAGCTTCTTCCTTTCCGGGTCAAAGAGGATTAAAATGGTATAGTGGCAAAGATGCTGTCAAAAGATTGAAAGTACTTTTGAAAAGTCCATTGCGCTTTGAACCTACAGGAAACAGCTTAGTTCAAGGCGACCCGATTTGGTGGTTCAGGGGAGCTCAAAGTATGTATATTTCTTTCTTAGAAACTTTGCGTGGAAACCATATCGTCATAGATGGGCGAGAATACAAAATTTCACGTATCGCGGTAAATGTTGACCAAGATGTCTACAAATCATTTGTCTATATCGAAACAGAAGCACAAAAGCCAATAGGCTTGCATAGCTATGAACCCCAGGCACAACAAGAACGCTTAAGAAGAAGTGGATATCTAGCTGAGGAATATGCCCTCTTTCGAGGAAAACCTATTACGCTTAACGAGTATAATGATAGAGCAACGATTATAAGGGGTAAACCCGTTGATGCCTTTGATGCTGTTCCCAGAATACGTTTTTTGAGTCCTTACAACTTTATTATAACGGCAAAAGCATCCCCAATAAATTCATTAAAATTCACAAAAGATTCAACAGCGTTTTTCGATGGAATACTAAGAGCAAGTGTCCAGCCAGAGGAACTCTTCAGTTATATCAATAATTTGCATAGAGAGGAAGGATACATGTCAAGGTATTCAGATGAATGATGCAGGCAAAAATTCACGTGTAAATTACAAGCATGTAAAAATGGGTAAAAAGGAATTTAGGATAGTAGCAAGCAACGGAGAAAAGTATTGCGAATTCTATTACATAACCCAGATGCCTGCTGGAGACTTCATATATGGCGGAATAGGAAATCATGAGATAAGATGGACTTATCATGTCAGTGGCAAACAACACATGCATCGGGCAGGGAAAAGACACGATAATACTCAACCATCCCTTAAAGAAATAAAGGGGCTAATACAAATTCAGGACATGGGTATGGGTAAGTTGGTCTTTTCAAGACCTGGTTTTGGAAAGGAGCCTCGAACAAAAAAGGTACATGGTCGAATTTTCTTTGACATTCGCAAATTTATTGATGCTATAAGTGTAAGTATTTTTTTAATGGAGCCCTATGCCTTTGCCAAACTTAAAAATGCCACAAAAGGCATGCATGAACCTCAAATTCATATAATCACAGAAAGTACACCATGGATTGTTGTTATAGTTTACGACTGGATTTTTGAGGAATATGACCCAAGTGCTTTCTTGTCTTAAACTTCACTACAAATGATAGATAATCAAAAAGATTGGGATATAGCTTGCAATCGCTTTATCGGCTTCATCGATATTATGGGATTTAAGAATCTGATTGAGACCAAATCTCAAAGTGAGATTTACGCAGTAATGAAGATGTTGCATGGAATCCGAGAAACAGATATCGCCGGATATATGACTAAAGACGGCGGAGCAACATTTACTACTGAAAGAATAAGAACAGTGTTCTTTTCCGACTCTCTTATCTTCTATACTGAAGATGATTCAGAAATATGCTATCATCTTTTATTGAATACAATGACGGCTGTTACTAGTGGGTTTTACGAACTCGGCGTTCCTTTTAAGGGTGCGATAGCCTATGGCGAGTTTACTGCAGATGTGACCAGGTCAATCTACTTCGGTCAGCCTTTAGTAGACGCTTTTCTTTTACAAGAAGATTTGGCACTCTATGCCATGATTTTGCATGACTCAATGGATGAGGTTATGTCAAGATATCGGGCAAACAGCTCAGTTATGGATTATGATTTTCCAGCAAAAGAAAATAAGACATTTTACAGACCTGGAATTACGCTTTTTAAGACTCGAATGATGCCCCAACTCTACGATAATCATAGAAAGAAAGTTAAAAATATGGGAGTGGGTGTGAGAGAACATATTCAGACGTACGTGAAAAATACTCTAGCATGGATGGATTTCAACTATAGAGAATATCATATGCTAAGAATGAAAGTATGAAGAGACCTTCAGATTTGCCATTTATCAAAAAAAGTCAAACGAAAAAGCACATTATTTGTTCAAAAACATTGAACTTTCATATTCCTAGGTTTTACACTGGAATTTATCTGCAACAAAAAGGAGGCAAATGCCTCCTTTATCTTTTCTTGACCTATCTAGGAAATTCCCCTATGAAGCGGCTCTTCGATTATAAATGCGTTACTATCAGCGATTATCTACCTCTTCGCAACCCGGATATTTAGATTTACTGAAGCTAAAATCAGTATCAGGTAAATCGGCTGTGGTTTTAAAGTTTTTAATTTTATACGTAATTGAAGCGTTCTCGCGGGTTTTAACTTCCACTTTTACCACTTCCATTTTTGTCTTATCCACATACATGGTGATAGTATGATACGACTTATCCTTGGGGTTGTTTGGATTCAAGGCAATCTGGTAGCAGCTCACTCCATCCACGGAAACATTGGTATTTTTCATTTCATGTTTGAAGTCCTTTTCCCAGATCGTAAACATTTCAGATGGATCAAAACCACCATCCTTAACGTCGGCGAGATTGTCGATGGTAACAGAGTTGTCCTTTTTGTTGTAATTCCAAACTGTTTTGCCATCACACCAAATGTGGTAGTCTCCCATGTTGACGTAATACTTTGATCCTTTGATCTTGATACTACCATTTTGCGTAGTGCTCTGATTGGTTTTAGGATTAACCAAAGTTGAAGTGAAGTCAGCAGTGATGCTTTTATAAGCCTTTGCTTTTGCAGAGAGTTTATCAAGCACTTCTTTAGAGGTTTGGGCACTGGCCTGATTGGAAACAATCGCAAGAATTGCTGCGAATAAGAATACAAGGTTTTTCATTGATTTGAATTTTCGTTTGAATTGCCGGCGCTGAAGTCAAGAACTATTCCACAACAGAAAAGAATCTCACTTCAGGTGCCATCAATTGCGCGGGCGAAATTAGGACAAGAGGACAATCGGAACCAAGATCAATCCTGAATATTTGAGAATCAAGCCCTTTGCTGAAATCAAAACGCACGAAAACAAGACATCTTTGAACATTGGGCACAAAACAAATAAGAAAACATTAACGTTTGGTATCCGCTCAAAACGGAGAACCGCCACGGCTCTGACTCAAAAACTGGCTCAGTTGTGTCTCGTCAGCGATAAGCACTTTACGGGCTTTGCTGCCTTCGAAAGGTCCAATAATACCGGCTGCTTCCAACTGATCGACCAATCGGCCGGCTCTGTTGTATCCCAGTTTTAATTTGCGCTGAAGAAGAGAAGCACTGCCTTGCTGACTAAGCACTACAATTCTAGCGGCTTCATCAAAAAGATCATCGCGATCACCTGGATCAAAGCCATCCATTTCAAGCGCATTGTCGTCAATTACTTCCGGCAATAACATCGCATCTGGATACCCTTGCTGCATGCCAATAGCGTCTGTAATTTCTTCTACCTCCGGAGTATCCACAAAACCACATTGGATGCGAATCAAATCGTTTCCGTTGCTGAACAACATATCTCCCCGACCAATGAGCTGGTCGGCACCTCCAGCATCAAGGATGGTACGGCTATCGATTTTGGATGTCACCCGAAAAGCAATACGCGCCGGGAAGTTGGCCTTGATTGTACCTGTGATAATATTCACCGAAGGTCGCTGTGTTGCAATGATCAGGTGAATCCCAATAGCGCGCGCAAGTTGGGCGAGACGGGCGATAGGCGTTTCTACTTCGCGGCCGGCTGTCATGATGAGATCGGCAAACTCATCCACCACCAAAACAATGTAAGGCAAATAGCGGTGACCATTTTCCGGATTGAGTCTTCTAGAAACAAACTTGGCATTGTACTCTTTGATATTTCTACAGGCCGCAGTTTTGAGCAATTCGTAACGCTGATCCATTTCGATGCAAAGCGAATTCAACGTCTTCACCACTTTGCCAGTATCGGTGATTATTGGCTCTTCTTCACCGGGTAGTTTGGCGAGAAAATGACGTTCAATTTTGTTAAATAATGTGAGCTCGACCTTTTTGGGATCGACCAACACAAACTTTATTTCGGCCGGATGTTTTTTATACAGCAATGAAACCAGAATGGCATTTAGTCCGACAGATTTTCCCTGACCAGTGGCACCAGCCATCAGCAGGTGCGGCATCTTGGCAAGATCTACTACGAAATTTTCGTTACTGATCGTTTTTCCCAAAACAATAGGCAACTCCATATCGGCATTTTGGAATTTCTCGGAGGCTATCAGCGATCGCATGCTCACGATATCAGGCTTTGAATTTGGCACTTCGATACCGATGGTGCCTTTGCCCGGAATTGGCGCTATAATGCGAATTCCGAGGGCTGCAAGGCTCAGCGCAATGTCGTCTTCAAGGCTTTTGATTTTCGAAATGCGAACACCAGGGGCGGGCACAATTTCGTAGAGCGTAACAGTTGGTCCAATGCTCGCCTTTATTTTGGAAATCTCAATTTTGTACTGATTAAGGGTTTCAACAATCTTGTTTTTATTGGCTTCGAGTTCTTCTTTGTTGATCTGCGGGCCTTGTCCACCGTGAGGTTTGAGCAATTCTATGCTCGGCAACATGTATCTCGACAGATCCTTTTTGGGATCAAATGGGCCCAGTTTTTCGAGTGTACGTTCGATTTCATCCTGAGTGAGTTCTTCTTCACTCTGTTCAATGGTAATTGCAAGATCTGCGTCGCCTTCGGCAGATGCCGTAGTTCCGGCAGGCAGCGGTGTATTGTTGGTGATTACAGGTGGAATAGGCATTATTTCGAACGCCTCATCCGCCATTTCTTCTTCCTCCTCCACTTCCTCGTCTTCTACTTCGGGTAAAACTTCTTCCCGCTCTTCCAGTCCTTCAATTTCGAAGTCATCGTCTGGTACTTCTGCAACCTGATTGAGTGCAGGTCTTGGCTCGTTCAATGGCTTTACTTCAGGGGCTGCATTGCGGGCAGGTTTAACCTCTACCAGTACTTCCTCTTCTTCTTCTTCCTCATCGGGTGCAATCGCAGAAGCCCTGTTTTTCCACCATTCGAGCATTTGGGCCCATATGGATTCTACCCGATCATTAAAATTGAAGATGAGAAAGGTCCCGATAATGAAAATATTCAGGAACAAAGTACCCGTCCAGCCAATTGTATTGCGGCTCCATTCCACGAAAACCTTTCCCATTAAACCCACAAGATTTCTGCCCCAAAGCGGAATATTGACAAAGCCACCAGGATCTGCAGAATGAATTGCAAAACCTATCAGGAACGGCAAGAACAACAATGCAAAAACGCTCAAGCGCACCGATTTCCAAAAGGGCAAAATATCTCTCCGGAAACCAACCCGAAATCCAATTAGAAAGAGTATGAAAGTGAGAGCAATAGCTCCAATTCCAAAATTCTGGCGCATGAGATACCACGCAAGGTGGGCACCCAGTTTTCCCATCCAGTTCTTGTATGGTTCAGCGGGAATTTCTTCAGTATCACTCTGGTTGTCAACCAAAATATCGTCATGACCCGCAGAAAATAAATACGAAAAACAAGAAAGAAAGGCAAAAACGCTGAAAAGCATCAGAAAAATGCCACTTATTTTCTGCACGCGGGGATCACCAAGAAAGGCCATAAACTTGCCCCAGCGACCGTTGGAAGCCGAAGCCGGCTTCTTGCTTCGGGGCTTCTTCTCTTCGGCTTTGGGGGCTGCTTCTTCTTCCGCCTCGTAGTTTTTAAGGGTGTTTTTTGCCAATGTGAATGAATGAAATTAGGCTACAGCCAAAATTACCCTGACCAAAACGCCCTATCTTGCGTATTTATTGGGATTATCAACATTCTCAGGTTACTGAAATTAATCAATTTCCTGAAATCAGAAACAAATTCGGGTTCAAGTGATTGATTTATGGCAGGGAAGCATTACATTTGCCGCCCGTTTTTAAAGAATACCAAGACAATGGCTAAGAAAGGAAACAGAGTACAGGTGATCATGGAATGCACCGAGCATAAAGAGAGTGGTCTTCCAGGCACAAGCCGCTATATCACCACCAAAAACCGTAAAAACACGCCTGAAAGATTGGAAAAGAAGAAATTCAATCCGATTTTGAAGCGTATGACTGTGCATAAAGAAATCAAATAATACTGACCGACCATGGCAAAGAAAGTAGTTGCATCGCTGCAAACCGGTGGTGGTAAGAACCACACCAAAGTGATTAAAATGGTAAAATCGCCAAAATCTGGTGCTTATACCTTCAAAGAAGAGATTGTACACAACGATAAGATCGCTGAGTGGTTCAAAACCAACTAAGACTTTATCGAAGATGATATTGAAAGGCTTTTTCTCTTGTGGGAAGAAGCCTTTCCTGTTTAAGGTGACGTAGCTCACTCCGTTAACTTCTTACCTTGATTTACATTTAACCGGGATTCCATAACTTCCCCTTGCATGATTCGCAACCCCTTCATAGCACTCGTTTCAATTTGCATTTTAGCCATAGCAGGATGCCGCAATGGCAAATCCTCTGGCACATCGAAAGATGAGCAGGTTGCCATACATGATACCGTTGTGGTATTATCAGAGGCAAAAGTGCTGGAAGACTCCGTATTTCTGCTGTATTCAAGAACTCCGTGTTTTGGTATGTGTCCCGTGTTCGAATTAAAGGTGCTAAAGAGCGGGAAAGCCTTTTACAACGGCAAAAATTTCACCGACCGCATTGGCCATTACCAATCGCAATGGTCAGATGCCGCTCTTCAAAGAATTCAGTTTGTGGCGGATAGCATTCAATATTTTAGCTTCGATGAAAAATATGACAACGACCATGTTACCGACTTGCCATCCATCCATACCGCATTGCTTTACAAAGGACAAATGAAAGTGGTGGCCAACCGATATAAAGGCCCAAAAGAACTGCATACCCTGTACAAAGAACTCGATGCATGGATAGAAAAAAGCACCTGGAAACCGAACGCAAATTCTTCCAATTAGAACAACGAAAAACCTGTTTTTATCCAATACTACAATCAATCATTAAATCAGAAATGAAAAAGTTACTTCAAATTTTACTGCTGGCCTTATTCATGGTGCCATCCCTTGTGAAGGCCAATGAGGGCATGTGGCTTGTTAGCCTGCTCAATCGCATGAACGAAGCTGAAATGAAAGGCCTTGGTCTAAATCTGACTGCTGAAGAAATCTACAGCATCAACAACGCATCTCTTAAAGATGCAATCGTTCGTCTCAATGGCGGACAATGCACGGGCGAAATTGTGAGCGACAAAGGTTTGATCTTTACCAATCACCACTGTGGCTTTGATGCAATACAATCTTTGTCTACCGTAGAAAACAATTTGCTGGCCAATGGATTTTGTGCCAAAAGCATCAACGAAGAATTGCCTATTCCTAATTTCAAAATTCAGTTTTTGGTGCGTATTGATGACGTTACCAAAGATGTACTTTCTGTTGTTACGGATGCCATGACCGAAGAAGAAAGAGAAAAGGCCATCGGAGCCAAGATCAAAGAAATCACTGGAGCCAACAATGATGGTGGCAAATATGAAATTGAAGTGAAGTCATTCTTCTACGGCAATGAATATTACATGATGGTGTATGAAGCCTTCAACGATATTCGTCTGGTGGGAAATCCTCCCGAGAGCGTTGGAAAATTTGGCGGCGATACAGACAACTGGATGTGGCCACGTCATACAGGTGACTTCAGCATTCTGCGTGTTTATTCGAACAAAGAAAACAAGCCTGCTGCATACAGTGCAGACAATGTGCCTTACAAACCAAAACACTCTTTGCCTGTCAACATTGACGGCGTTGAAGAAGGAGATTTCTCCATGATCATGGGCTTTCCAGGTCGCACTTCACGTTACCTGACGTCTTATGGAATCAATCAGGCCGTTGAAATTAGAAACCCTGCGTTGATTGAATGTCTTGGCACCAAGCTGGAATCATGGAAAGAAATAATGGACGAAGACAAAGCCATAGATTTGATGTATGCTGCAAAATATGCAAGCACAGCCAATGGTTGGAAATACTACATTGGTCAGAATCGCGGTCTAAAAAGACTCGATGTAAAATCCAAAAAAGCTGGAATTGAAGATGAATTTTCGAAATGGGTGAATCAGCGTGATGACCGCAAATCGAAATATGGATCAGCTTTGGATTTGATAAAAGAATACCACAATGCCTGGGATCCAAGCGTGAAATCATCGACATATAGCAATCTTTGCGGCTATGGCGGAGCAGAGTTCGTGGCCTTTGCCCATGAAATGGGATCGTTGCTCGAATACGCCTTGTCACCTGATGAAAAAGGAAAAACCGAAGAGGAGTTAAAAGCAGAACGCGAAAAGAAAACAGCTGCTTTGGAAGAGGCGAAAAGTTTCATCGAAGATCATTTCAAAGAATACAACACACGCGTGGATAAAAATGTATTCATCAATCTTACCAACCTGCATCGCAAAAGCATTCCTGCTGCAGAATTGCCAACCTGGCATGCGATGGTAGACAAGAAAATGAAAGGAAATGTAAATCTCTTTGCAGATAAACTTTTTGCAACATCCATTTTCGTTAATAAGGATTTGCTGATGAAATTTTTTGAGAAGCCGAGTTTAAAAGCAGTTCAAAAGGACCTTGGATATGCGGTTGCAAAAAGTTCATTCGAACATGCAAACGCATTCAATGCTAAAAACCCAAGAACAAAAATGTCCAGGGGATATCGTCTTTTTACTGCCGGACTTCGTGAAATGAATTCTACCAGGCAATATGCTCCAGATGCAAACAGCACTATGCGTTTGACATACGGCACAGTTGGCAGCTACAAACCAGCAGATGGTGTTTCTTATGGCTACTATACTACTTCCGCAGGTATTATGGAAAAGCGCGATAATACCAATCCAGAATTTGTAGTTCCTGATAAACTCGCAACACTACTTCAGAAAAAAGATTTTGGCAAATACGCCAATAAGAAAGGTGAACTTGTAACATGTTTTATCGGCAACCTTGATATCACAGGTGGCAACAGTGGAAGTCCTGTAATAGATGGAGATGGTAACCTTATCGGAATTGCATTTGATGGCAACTGGGAAGCGATGAGTGGTGACATTGCTTTTGAACCAGAACTTCAGCGCACGATTAGCGTGGATATTCGTTATGTGCTTTTCACTATCGAAAAACTGATGGGTGGACAAAACCTCATCGATGAATTGAAATTCGCGAAGAAAAAACCTAAGCCAGTTTCAACACCTGCGGATGTATCTACCGGTGCGTCAACAGGCACTACCACAACGCCAACAGGAACTACCCCTGTAGCAACTCCAAGAACAGAGGTTCAGAAAAAAGCAGATGAAGCTAAGGCCAAAGCTGAAGCAAAAATCAAAGAACAAAACGAATTGAATCGTTTGAAGGGAGAGGAAGTTAGAAAAAAACGTGAAGAAGAATTGAAAAAAGCGCAGGAACAAGGAAAAGACGCGAAGAAAAAAGCAGAAGAGGGTGTTAAAAAACCAGCACAAACGCTTACACCGGTTAAAAAGTAAACCGAAAGAATTTTCAAAAGAGGCTGCCCACAATGAGGCAGCCTCTTTTATTTGCACTAAATCTGATTCCTTTGATATTTTGAAAAATTCAAGTTTTTTCCATTCCGTGCAGGCTACACTTCCGTTCTGGATAGTGTTGATCGCGGGGTTGTCACTTTTCACTTCGCATATCATCGGATTTAATTTCACACATTTCCCCGGTGACATGGGAGATGGTAGGTTAAACATGTATTGCCTGGAGCATGCCCATCGATTCATGACAGGGCAAACCCCATCGCTATGGGAAGCGCCATTTATGTTTCCGGAAAAGAAGGTTATCACCTATTCCGAAAATTTGGTGGGCTCGACTCCCGTGTATTCCGTATTCCGGTTGTTTGGCGCCGATCGTGAATTGGCCTATCAACTTTGGTATGTGGCGATTAGCATTCTCAATTACACATTCGCCTTTTTGTTTCTAAAGAGTTTTACAAAAAATGCATTTGCTGCGGCGTTGGGAGCATTTGTATTTGCATTTGGCCTTTCACTGCAATCCCAAATGACGCATGCACAAACCTTTCCGCGTTTTGCTATACCACTGGCACTTTGGCTTACCTATCTCTTTTATCGTGAATTAAAGCTGAAGTACTTCTATTTACTTCTGTTGGCTGTTGTGTATCAATTTTACTGCAGCATTTATTTGGGCATGATGTTGCTTCCCGTTATGGCCATTCTAATTGTTTCTATTCTTATATTTCAACGCAAATTACTCTTCGAACGACTGCGCTCTCGCTATTGGCTTGCTACTGTAGTTTCTGCAATTGCCGTTTCTGGATTCGCGCTGATCGTTCTCATGTGGCATTATTACCAACGTTCAGAAGGACAGCCAGTCAAATCGCTCCGCGATGTTTGGATGACACTCCCCACTCCAACGAGTTATTTTTACAGTCAGCCCGGAAGTTTGATGTGGGATGGATTGTCTCAGGTTGGTGCAGATCTTCCGGCATCCTGGGATCATCAATTATTTCCGGGAATAGTGTGTGTGATCTGTGTCATCGCGTTCTTTATTATCATTTGCCAGAAAAAAAAATACATAGAGTTCAATCTTCCAGAGCGCAATTGGATGCTGGCACTTTTGATCACCATGTCCATTGCGTTTCTATTGTTTCTAAAAATCGGAGGAATAACACTCTACACTTTGTTATTTAATCTGCCTGGCTTTAAAGCGTTGCGCTCACTCACCAGAATCATCAATATTGAATTGATATTTTTCGCCTGTGCGGTGGCGCTTGTTTTTTTGCGACTGCTTCAATCGGAGAAATTAAAAAAATCAACTTGGTCACTTTTTTTAGTTTCGTTTGCATTGTTGGTTGCAGATAATTATTTTCTGGAAGAAAAATCTTACACCACTCCGGTTTCAGAACAGAGGGAAGAAATGATGAATTGGGGAAAACGCGCAGAGGGCATTCCAGCGGGAAGTATTGTATCGTTTGAAGTTGACTCTGTTTGCGAAGATGCAACGCGGCATCAGATAAGCGCTATGCTGTGTGCGCAGGATCACGGACTGATTTGTCTCAATGGTTATACAGCGACGTCACCTGTTGGCTTCGACGCCTATTGGATGAATCCAAATGAAAAAACGCGAAAAATCTGGTTGAATCGAATGGGATTTCCAGAAGATCGTGTGTGGGTCATAAAAATTCCATGAATTAGCGCATTTGATTTATCAACTCGAAGGTATGCACTGCACATATTGCAGCTGTTTCAGTGCGCAATCGGGAATTACCAAGACTAACCGGAATGAATCCGGCATCCATGGCCATGGCCAATTCTGATACCGCAAAATCACCTTCTGGTCCGATGGCAATAGTGGCCGGTTCTCCGGGCGTGAGCACATCGCGCAGCAATTGTCTTGCAGGATTCTCGCGGCAATGAGCAATGCATACGGTTCCATTTGCCGATGGCATCCAATCTTTGAAATCGACAGGCTCCACGATTTCTGGCAGATACAATTTCAGGCTCTGTTTCATAGCGGCGATTGCCACACGTTGCAAGCGATCCATCCGAATATGACTTCGTTCTGAATGTTCGGCGGTAATCAAACGGATCTTTCCTACTCCAATTTCTACAGCTTTTTCTACAAACCACTCCAGGCGGTCCTGATTTTTAGTCGGGGCAACCACCATTTCAAGTTGAATTGCCGTTTGAACTGCGGGGAGTTTTTTCAAAACCTCAATTTCCACATTCCTGCCATTGGCAACCACCAGGGCGTCGAATAAATCGCCGAGACCGTTGGTCATGTGGATCTGTGCGCCATCTTTCATACGCAGCACTTTGGTAAGATGAATGGCATCAGCCGGATCCAATACAACCCTTTCATTCTCCAAGGAATTCGCATGATAAAACAGGTTCATGGGCCAAATCTAATCCCATGTGGCCCCCAGCCAATCACTGATTTTCAGCACCTTAATTCTGATATAAGAATTTTTGGCAAAACAACTGAACAACTATCAACAATAATAGTTTTACTATTGCATTCAAATGTTTTACTTTTTATCATAATAGGAATACTTTATGAATAAAATTCTGGCTCAAATAAATTTTAGTATCGCGGAAAGTCTATCGGCCAAAAATCCCATTGGGAGTGAAATTGGTCAGGAAATACTGCGCAAAAGTTCCCAGTTGATAGAACGGGACGGCATCGACCTGTTCACATTTAAGAAACTGGCCATCGAAATGGGAAGCACTGAAAGCACAATATACAGGTACTTCGGGAACAAACATCAGTTGTTGCTCTATTTATCGTCCTGGTATTGGAATCTTTTGGAGGTCAAGCTAGCCTTCATGACATCGAATGTGAACAATCCCACAGAAAGGCTTGATCTCGCGCTGCAGTTTCTTGGCCACCCCATCGATGAATTGTCAGCCACTTCATTTCTGGACGAACGTGTATTGCATCAGATTGTGGTCCGTGATTCGACTAAATCGATCAATGCACTTGGTATGTCAACCAAAAAAAATCTGGAGTACCTGGATGCTTACGTAAATCTGATTAAAAGACTCAGTGAAATCATCCACAAAGTGAATCCGAGGTACAAATTCCCAAATGCTCTCTCCATCAGTTTACTTGAAACCTCGCATTATCAGAACCATTTGCAAAGCATACTTCCGGGTGTATCAGATCTGGATATGTCACCCAAAAACACCTATCGTTTCTTACATCAACTGGCATTTACCGCATTGGAAAATAACGCATGAAAAAAGAAAAACAAAAACCCTTGCGCGCTCTCTGGCTTCTCATGAAAGCCGAACGACAAGAGATTCGTTCTATCTACATCTACGCCATTTTTCAAGGCCTTGTAGGACTTTCTCTTCCTCTCGGGATCCAGGCAATTATCAATTTCATTCAGGCAGGCCAGTTGAGCACGTCGTGGTATGTGCTGGCGGCCTTCGTACTGGGTGGTATTCTGCTTGCAGGATATCTTCAGATGAAACAACTCACCGTTTCAGAAACAATCGAGCAACGAATATTTGCCAATACCACTTTCGAGCTGGCTACGCGTGTGCCCCGATTTTCAGCCGAAGCCGTAAGCGATCGTTATCCGCCAGAATTGCTGAACCGATTCTTTGATGTAGTCACCATTCAAAAAGGATTTTCAAAACTTCTGATCGACTTCTCTGCTGCGGTTATACAGGTAGTATTCGGACTGTTGATTCTTATTTTGTACCATCAATACTTTCTTGGACTTTCGGTGATTCTCATACTCGTTCTTTATGGCATATTTCGCTTCACAGGTCCGGGAGGTTTAAAGACGAGTCTGGAAGAAAGTCAATACAAATATGAAACCGCACATTGGCTTCAGGAATTATCGCGGAATTTATCGACCTTCAAGTTAGCCGGTAGCACACCTTTGCCCCTGCAACGAACCGATGAACTGACAAGCAAATACCTTTCGGCACGCAAAAGGCATTTTCGTATATTGATGGTTCAGTTCAGAGCCCTGGTCTTCTTTAAATTTATTGTGGGCGCCGGCCTCATTGTTCTGGGTAGTCTTTTGGTAATAAACAAACAACTGAATATTGGGCAATTTGTAGCAGCCGAAATCATCATTTTGCTGGTGATGGCCTCCATTGAAAAACTCATTCTCAACATGAGCACCGTTTACGATGTGCTTACATCGCTCGACAAATTGAATGGCATAGCTGATATCCAGATGGATCGTGGCGATGGCAATGAACTAGCCGCCACACGCCTCCAGGTAGAAATGCTGCATGTTAGTTATCAGTTTCCAGATTCGAAAAAACCGGTATTGACAGATGTTTCATTGAAGGTAAACACCGGAGATTGCATATGTATCAGTGGTCCCAATGGATCGGGTAAAACAACCCTACTTAGATTGCTTTCCGGGGTATACGAAAATTACGAAGGCAATATTGTGGTAAATGGCTTGTCGCTCAAGAGTCTCAAACTCGAATCCTATCACGCCATGATCGGTGAGAATTTTACTGAGCATGATATCTTCAAAGGAAGCGTTGCCGAAAATATAAGTTGTGGCATACCACAGATTAGCAAAGAGATGATTCAGGACTACTCAGTAAAAGCGGGGCTATCTGAATTTATCGCCAATGCGCCGCAGGGTCTGGATACAATACTCGAACCAGAGGGACGCAATCTGCCAGGTAGTATCCGAAGGAAAATCATACTAGCACGCTGCTTCGCCAGTCGACCAGCGATGTATCTGATCGAAGACAATCTGACTGGTCTGAATCAGAAAGAACGGATGGACTTCTTTCATATGATTTTCGTAGAATGTACGCAATCATCGCTCGTTATAGTGAGCAATGATCCTGAGATTGCAGAGAGGTGTTCCATCAACTATTATCTGAACGAAGGAAAATTAACGAGGTTATAAAACATCATGATATACCATTCAGGCAACCCCACACCCAGTAAGTCAGCGGAGACGAGATTTCGCTCGTTTTCGGAGGTCTATGATATCACCAGTCACAAGCAGGTGAAAAACTGGCTTCTCTTCATTACCGCCTTGCTGCTTGTCATTATGTTCCTTCCCTGGACTCAAAACATCAAAGGGAACGGACAACTCACTTCACTGCGCCCAGACCAGCGTCCACAAACAATTCAAAGTGTAATTCCGGGACGTATCGAAAAATGGTTTGTTAAAGAAGGACAATATGTTCATCGGGGTGATACCATCATGTTTTTGTCAGAGACAAAGGATGATTATTTCGATCCAAATCTCTTGACCAATGTGCAGGACCAGATCAAAAACAAAGAAGGAAGTGTACATTCATACATGCAAAAAGTGGAGGCATTGGATGTACAGATTGATGCGCTGAATCAGAACATGCAACTCAAATTGCAACAACAGGAGATTAAGATCAGACAAGGGCTTCTAAAAGTAACAACAGACAGCACAGATAATCTTACGGTAATTCAAAACTATCGCGTTGCAGAAGAACAAATAGAACGTTTCAGAAAACTTCATCAACAGGGATTGATCTCTGAAACAGAATTGGAACAACGGGAAATCAATGTACAAAATGCGCGAGCCAAGGTGACTGAGAGTGAAAATAAACTGATGATTGCACGGCAGGAATTGATCAATGCAAGAACAGAACTAAATACGTTGCGCGCAGAATATGCAGATAAAATTTCGAAAGCAGAAAGTGAGAAATATTCCTCCATGGGCAGCATGTATGACAGTGAAGCGCAGGTAACCAAACTGCAGAACTCATTTGCAAATTACAAAGTACGCAACGGCATGTACTACGTAACCGCGCCTCAAGACGGTTATATAACACGCGCGCTTACAACAGGAGTTGGAGAGACCATCAAAGAAGGAACTGAAATTGTGAGCATCATGCCCGGCAACTATGATCTCGCAGTTGAGATGTTCGTGAATCCGATGGATTTGCCGCTGGTGAAACAAGGAAATAAAGTCAGGTTTATTTTCGATGGATGGCCCGCCTTCGTATTTTCAGGATGGCCAGGTGCTTCTTTTGGAACTTATGGAGGAAAAGTAATTGCTATTGATAATTTTATCAGTGAAAATGGGAAGTTCAGAATACTTGTAGGACCCGATCCTGATGCCGAACCCTGGCCAGCAGGACTGCGTGTTGGCAGCGGTGCCAATGGTATAGCGCTGCTCAATGATGTTTCCATCTGGTATGAACTGTGGCGACAATTCAATGGATTTCCTCCAGACTTCTATTCTACAGAATCTTCTGAAAAGGAGGTAAAAAAATGATCATTGTAAGAACTATAAAGCAGATTCAATTCGAGGTGATTCAACTGGTGCTTTGCATTTCCCTGATGCTTGTCGCACCCGGACTATCTGCTCAAAATGACTCCATGCAGTTTTCATTTGATGTTTACAAAGAACTCGTGAGAAAAAATCACCCTTTGATTTTGCAAGCCAATCTCAATTTACTCAAAGGAGAAAGTCAATTGCGAAAGGCCAAGGGAGGATTCGATCCACGAATACAGGCTTCATTTGACAACAAGGAATATCAGGGCAAAGACTATTATTCGCTCAGTCAGGCAACGGTTAAAATTCCAACTCCATTTGCCGTTGAACTCAAAGGCGGATTTGAATTAAATGATGGAGTTTATCTGAACCAGCAAGACCAAACCCCCGACGATGGATTGTATACAGCTGGGCTCAGTTTACCCTTGCTCCAGGGGCTTGTGATGGATGAACGCAGAACGGCCCTTCGGCAAGCCCGTGCCTTTCAGTCGTTCAGCAACTCCGAACGACTTGTGATGACGAATGAATTGCTTTTGAAAGCCTACAACGGGTATTGGGAGTGGTGGTCGGCACAGCGCAAAGTGCAGGTAGCCGAAGGACTGGCGGAAATTGCAAAAACCAGATTGGAAGCAGTTAAGCAAAGAGCATTTGCCGGGCAGGCGCCATTGATAGATACGCTGGAAGCCCACATCCAATGGCAAATGCGCAGACAGAATACTGTAGAAGCCCGCATTTTGGAAATCAAAAACAGGATGTTGTTATCCGCTTTTGTTTGGAGCAATGGCGATCAACAAACAGAATCTGTTTCGATGCAACTGCCATCTCAAGCTCGATCTACCGATCCCGAAATAATTGACTCACCGTATGCGGTTGTCGAGTTGAATTTTCTTGCGATCCTGGATACAATCAGTGACTCCAATCCCTATTTGCAGCAGTTTGACGCAAAACTGGAAGGGCTGTACGCGGATGAAAAATGGAAAAGAGAAAAACTCAAACCACGGCTCAATGCCAACTACAATTTGCTAAGCGGATCAACGGGAAGTGTGGAGGATGGTTTTGGAACAACGAATTATAAGTGGGGATTCGACTTCTATTTTCCGGTATTGTTGCGCGAATCGCGCGGAGACCTGGAATTAACCCGCATCAAAATTGCCGAGACCAAATTGGAATTAAACTACAAAAAACAAGAACTCAAGAATAAAGCACTGGCAGTTTATCAAAACGTTCCGCTGTTTGAGGATCAACTTCGAATTGCAAGCGATAATCGCTTGAATTATGAACGCCTACTAGATGCAGAACGCATCAAATTCTTCAATGGAGAAAGCACTTTATTCCTGGTGAATCAGCGCGAAATACAATATGCCGATGCACAGAATAAAGTCATCGATTTGCAGTTAAAACTTCAACAAACAAAGAACGAACTCCTGTTTCTCACAGGATTTATACAATAATTTCATGATAGCCATTCACATAATAACATCAAGCGAACACCAGGCACTCGAGATTGCACGCTGGCTGTTGGATAAAAAACTCGCGCATACGAGCGTAGACATTGACAAGCAGGAAACTCTGGAATTAGTTGATGAAAAGCTGATTCGGAATATTTCCTTCAAACTTCAGGCTCGCACAAAAGCTTTGCTTTACATGACGATAGAGGATGGCTTAAAGGCCGAATTCGCTTCGCATCCTCCTTACCTATACTCCACGCCTATTGTGAATATGGACAAAGAACTTTCGAGAAGAATTATTGAAGAAACACAAAGAGTTTAAATTGTAAACTCCGATCGAATTTTGTCAGACTTCACAAATTCGATTACTTCAACGCATCTTTGTAAACACTCAAGCATCTTTCCCGGGCCATCTTGTGATCAACAATAGGCTTGGGATAAGCCGGTGTGCCATGCTCCGGTACCCACATTTTCACATATTTGTATTCCGGATCAAATTTCTCCAATTGCGCTTGCGGATTGAAGACTCTGAAATAGGGAGCGGCATCGCAACCAGAGCCCGCTGCCCATTGCCATCCGCCCACATTGCTTGCGAGATCAAAATCCAGAAGTTTTTCTGCAAAATAGGCTTCTCCCAATCTCCAATCGTGCAACAAATGTTTGGTTAAAAAACTTGCAACGACCATACGAACACGATTGTGCATGAAGCCTGTTTTGTTGAGCTCGCGCATTCCAGCATCCACAAGAGGATAACCGGTTTTCCCTTCTTTCCAGGCATTAAATTGGTCCTCATTGTAAAGCCATTGAATTCTGTCATAAGCAGGTTTAAACGCGCTTCGGGCACTGTGCGGAAAATGAAACAATATCATTTGATAGAAGTCACGCCAGATTAATTCGTTCAGGTACTTTTCATTCAATGCACTAACTTCTGTTGTCAGTTTACGGATACTAATTGTACCAAATCGCAGGTGAAGAGATAAACGAGAAGTACCGCGTAATGACGGAATATCGCGCGTGAGATGATAACTGGCAACAATCGCTTTGTTCACATGATCCGATGGAAATGCACAATCTGATTCGTCGAAACCCATTTCAGCCAATACATGAATGGATTTCTTTTTTACCCTGAAAAATGCGTTAAAATACTTTTCTGTAGGATACGATTTCAGATAAAATGCATTGAGTTTGGACTTCCACTTTTTACTGTAGGGCGTATAAATGGTATAGGGTTTACCATCGTCTTTCAACACTTCGTCTTTTTCAAAAATGACATGATCTTTGGAGCCCTTGAAAGGGATTTTATTTTTATCCAGTAATTCATAAATGGATTTGTCGCGTTCAAGAGCATATGGCTCGTAATCTCTGTTCGCAAAAACGGCTTTCACATCGTATTCCTGAACCAGATGCGTAAAGACTTCGATAGGATTCGAATAAAACGTAAATAAATTACTACCAAGATCGTTGAGGTCCTTCTGGATTTCCTGAAGGCGATTGTGAATAAACGTTACCCTCGCATCCTTTTTGTTCGTGAGTTTATCCAGGATATTTTTATCAAAAATAAATACGACCATTACAGGATTTCCTGATTTCAACGCCTTCCACAAAGCTGCATTGTCATCCAACCGCAAATCTCTTCGCATCCAATACACGGAAACTTTGGCTTTCATACTTACGATTGAAAAACGTTATTGAGAGCTTGTTGCAAATTGGGAAATTTAAATTTATATCCAGCCGACTGTATTTTTTTTGCAGACATACGATTGCTTCTTAAGACGAGATTGGCCATTTTACCGAATAATAGTTTCAAGATAAAACCGGGCACATTGGGTAGAAATAACGGTTTTTTCAACGAAACCGCAAGTTGAGATGAAAACACTTTGTTTGTAACTGGTTCATCGGTTGTGAGATTGTAGACACCCTTTACCGCATTGTTTTCAATTGCAAAAACATATGCAGCAGCGGCATCTTCAGCATGCAGCCAACTGATGTATTGTTTACCGTTGCCCACTGCAGCGCCCAATCCCAATTTAAAAAACGGCAGCATTTTCGAAAGTGCGCCATGATTCTTATCCAGGATAACGGCGGTTCGCATTTTGACAACCCGCACATTCAACTTCTCTAAAGGATCAAGAACTTTTTCCCAGTCTGCTGTCAAATCCGAAATAAAACCTTCACCTTTTGGCCCCTCTTCGTCCATCAAGTCCAAACTATCCGGATAAAAACCAGAACCGCTCGCACTTACAAAAACTTTCAGGCTGGATGACGAATTGTTTGCAATTTCAATAAGTAACTTCGTTGAATCCAATCTGCTTTCGACCATCAATTGCTGATTTTTTTTGGTCCAGCGATTCGCCAGATTAAATCCAGCGAGATTGATAATCGCTTCGAGGTCTGTCACAAGAGCTCTATCCAATTCACCGCTTGAGGGATTCCAAAACACGTTGATGAGACCCTGCTTCGTTGTTCCGGCCAATTCACTTCGTGTAGTGAGATTAACTATGGTATGTCCTTTAGAAACCAAAAGCGGAATGAGGTATGAACCTAACATTCCGCTTCCGCCACTGATTAAAACTTTCATTGTATGAAAACAAGACTTGAGAGAACTTGTTCAGAAAAACTGACTCATCACTTATTCAATGATGAGTTTTCCGTTGGAAAATTCTCCGTTGTGTAAGATTTGAATCGTGTAAAGTCCCGATGAAACATCAGATACATCCATTCCCGAGGTCGAATTAAGCTTAACTGACTTCACCATTTTGCCTGTAAGATCAAAAATGGTTACGATCGAATTAACAGGAACTCCGGTAAATTGTATATTTTGATCTGCCGGATTTGGATACATCGTCCAATTGAGGTTGTTTATTTCATTTACGTTAACAATATCCTCCACCGTGATTTCGAAATCACCAGAAGTTCCACCCCATCCATCCACCTGAATGTAGTACTCTCCACCGCCAGTCAATCCATCCAATTGCAGAATAGATGCGTAGGTATCACCGGCCTCACAGCCACCATCTGCATCATCATTGGCTGCGATGTAGCTAAATGTGTTGTAGTCGCCACAATCAGTTACAGTGTAAACAGCAACTTGCGTGTCGATGGTCACGTCATGACAGGTGGATATCAAAGCGCTTCCACTGGCTGGCGCTGTAAAACGGAACCAAACCGAATTATTTAGAAATGCGTCGCACCATTGTGTCAGACAATCAGCTTCCGGATCATTGATGTCAAGATTCGGAGGTGAGGTTTCATTTGCATCCACAGTTGCCCATTCATTGTTAGACATGAAAGGCGGATCATTTACTAAAAGCTCTGTGGCATTGCAAGGCACGTCATTGGCGGCAACAGGACAAGGGCCCATTTCAAGAGGAAAAAAAACGCCATTGAAATGATCTACAATATACAATCCAAATGGAAGTCCGTCGCTGTTTTGCGAAGGATCCAAAAATCCACTTGCAACAAGAGTGAGAGCGAAGTTGCCACCGATCATTGCGAAAGGTGCACAAAAAGAAATACCCAGTGAATTGCCGTCTTCATCATTGAGCTCTATCGTGTGGTTTACGGAACCAACTTCAATATATCCTTCGAAATTATAAGTTCCCGGAGCTGCATCGTTCACGATTGTCAAATTGCCAAGGTCTGCGATTTCAACATCCACCGTTGGCGCATCTGTGCTGCCATGGAAAAACAGGATTTCATTTATTCCCGGATTGGATGGATTCACCAAAGCACCTTCATACAAACTCAATTGAAGTGGTGTTGCAGGAGAATAACCAGATTCTGCATAAATTCCGTAAACGATGGCAACATAATCTTCAACATCGCTGATATCTGCAGTTGTACTAAAGAATGGATTTGAATCATCTGTGCTGGAGGCATCGCATATTGTGATATACATGGCATCGCCAGCAATCACATCAATATATCCTGTACAGGTTTGAAACTCGATGTCATCTGCTACAAGTTCGTTGTTGATACGAATATCCACTGTTTGGATAGTTTGGTCGGCACTGTTGTGCACGAAATTGATTCGTGTAGAAGGCGCTCCTGTTGAAACCGAAATATCATAGTATCCTGTGTCACCATCAAAACCATCTAACTGAATGTAGTATGTCGCACCAGGAACGAGACCATCCAAACTAAGTGTAGATGCGTAAATATTTCCACCACTTCCGCAATCATCAGGCATATCATCATTGGCGCCTACAAATTGGTACGTGCTATAATCCGCACAATCTGTATTAGACCACAACGCAATTTGAGTATCGAAATCGGTATTTTCTGAGCATGTTGTTATAACAACTGCGCCATTGTCGGGAGCAATAAAAGTCCACCAGACCGAACCATCGAGAATGGGACCATCACACCATGAAATAAAACAAGCTGCAGGTCCTTGTATTCCATCCAGAATCACTTCATTAGGATCTACACTGGCATCAAAAATGCTATCTGACAAAAAACCTGCATCAACCGCGATCACGTTTGCATTGCAGGGCAAATCGTTGGCAGGCTGCGCCATCGCATTGAAGGCGATCAATGAAAGACAAGCCATTAATAAACCGGAGGTAAAAAGTTTAGACATAAAGATGAAATTAAGATTTGGGTGCAATTTAGACTTTTGCAAAAATTATCACATCCAAAGAACGTGAAAGAATCAAAAAATACCGTGAAATCCGCTTCAGGTGGGCAATCAGATAATTTGGGTAAGGTTTAGTTTTTGACCTTCTTTGAGCATAAATGCAAAAGCCTCGTCGTAATCGTTGCGTATGATGCCATCCAGAACAGCATCTTTGATTGCGTTTTTGATGATGCCTACTTCTCGGCCGGGAGAAAGTCCAAAAGTTTGCATTATCATCTCACCGGAAACAGGCGGTTGGAAATTGCGAATGCGGTCTTTCTCTTCCAACTCGATGAGCTTTTGTTTTACGAGATCGTAATTGGACAAATACCGTTTTACCCTGGACTCGTTCTTGGATGTGATATCGGCCCGGCACAGCAGCATCAATTCTTCGATGTCGTCGCCTGCATCGTATAACAGCCGTCTGATGGCGCTGTCGGATATTTCTTCTTTGGTAAGAGCGATTGGCCGCAGGTGAAGTTGAACCATTTTCTGCACAAACTTCATGTGGTGATCAAGAGGAAGTTTCAGGCGTGCAAAAATCTTAGGGACCATACGTGCACCAAGATCTTCGTGACCATGAAAAGTCCAGCCAGTGCCTTCTTCAAATCTCTTGGTAGGTGGTTTGGCTATATCGTGCAAAATAGCAGACCAACGCAACCAGAGATCGTCGCTGGTAGCGCACAGGTTGTCCAACACCTGCAGAGTATGGTAAAAATTGTCTTTGTGAGCAATACCGTTTTTCTTTTCAATTCCATAAAGCCTCACCATTTCTGGAAAAAACTGATGCAAGAGTTGAGTATCGAATAATATTTTAAATCCCAATGACGGAACAGCGCAAAGAATTATCTTATTGAGTTCTGTGATGATGCGTTCGATGCTTACTATTTTTAGCCGTTCAGCATTTCTGGAAAGTGCATCGTAAGAATCCTGATCAATTCGAAATTGCAGTTGGTTGGCGAAACGCACGGCGCGCATCATGCGCAGAGGGTCATCGCTGTAGGTAATATCCGGATCCAATGGTGTGCGTAAAATTCCGTTCTTCAGATCTTCCAGTCCGTTGAATGGGTCTATCAATTCACCAAACGATTCCTCCTGAAGCGAAATAGCCAAAGCGTTGATAGTAAAATCGCGTCTTTTCTGATCGTCTTCAATGGTTCCGGGTTCGACATCCGGTTTTCGGGAATCACTGCGATAAGATTCTTTTCTCGCTCCTACAAATTCACAATCCCATCCTTTGTAGCGAAAATGAGCGGTTCCGAAATTTTTGAAGACGGCGACATTCTTGACTTTTAGGGCATCCGCGCACGCTTGAGCAAGTTCAATACCCTTGCCGTTGGTTACAAAATCGAGGTCTGTGTTAGGCCGATTGAGAATGATGTCGCGCACCATTCCACCCACCGCATAAACCTCAATGCCCATATTTTTGGCTTCGTGGCTTATGGTTTTAAAAAGCGGCGACGATATGTGATCCTGAAAATTCAACCTGAAAAAATGCGACCGCAAAAGAACGGAATTTTCAGTGTCAGGCCGTCAATCAATACACACCCTCAAGAAAAAGGGCCACCTTCCAAAGGAAAATGGCCCTGAATAACTCTTGCGAGTGTTTTTTATTCGCCTTCGCCGAGCGCTTCAGCACGTTTGATTTCTTCATCGATTATTTCTTCTATGGCCTTCCGCTCTGCTTCATTGAGTTTGGCATCGAGTTTGGCCTGGCGTTTCAAAAAGCGGTACATGTCGCGTTTGTGAATTTCGTAGGCGATAAAAACGGTGTATTTGCCTTCAGTGTCAAGGTATTTTTCTTCACCAATTTTGCGCAGATCTGCAATAGAAGTATTTGTCACCTCGCGGATAAGCGTTTGGAATTTATCGTTGATTTCACTGCCGCTTGCGGTTTCATTTTCATGCAGGTATTGGTCCGTAACCACTTTCATGGTTGTACCCACTTGCTGCGCCAATTCTTTTTTCGCCTGTAGATCTGCTTTGTTTTTGGCAATGTTTTCGTCGCTGCTATCTCCTTTTCCCACACTGCGGAAATAGCGGTTTGAACTTTGGTATTTGTTGCCACTGAACGGTTCCTTCACCTTTTCACCCATGGGAGAAGTTCCTTTGCAAGATGCCAAAACCAGCACAACAGCGGTTAGCATCATCATAACGTATGTATTTGCTTTTTTCATTTTGATCCTTTTTATGGTTGGATAACAGAGCGCAAGTTAAAAATTGTGCCAAGCTTTACATTAATTCATTTTCAGCATGTTACGAAATGTAGAATCCTGATTTGCGTGATGATTCCAATAATCGTCCATGATTCGGGCCTTTTTTGTGCCCCTGGTGGTGAGTACTGCAGCTCTTTCGCCCCATCCATCGCGATACGTTTCTTCCCACGATTCAATTTCGTAAGGGAAAGCAGCATTAAATGTGATTGAAAGCATGCGATTATTGTGCGGATAATGAATCGAATACGCGACCTTGCCACCCGGCGTATTTTCCAATTTTCCGGCCGCAGGATAGGATTTAATCTCTTCATGACTAAAGCGCAAAAAATGCAAGCCCGGCAAAGCATTAAAATCACCAACAGGCAATTTGTCGGGTGACATGCGAATGAGCGTCCATAATTCATCTTCGGGAATAGCATCTTTTATTTCACCTGAATGGTCTCCTTCTGACTCGAAGTAGGAATATTGCACCCAATTGTAATGATCTTTTTGCTGATTGAATTGTGTGAATGTGTGTCCGCACCATTCCTGTACCGTGTTGTTGAACTTCACCGCCTCCTGACGAGAAGCTCCTTGATTGTAGGGGAGAAAGACGGATGTCTCAACTGAATATGGATAAATACCCGTCAGGAATTTGCGGGTAAAGTTTAATTTCAGAATATCCCGTTTATCATTACTCACTTCATTTGGATTATCGAGTTTCACTTGTTTGGAAATGGAAAATGGTTCGGTCACAAACACCATCACCGCTTCACCGTTTCTGATTTCACCGTAGCGCGCTTGTTCAAGACTGTAGCTGGTAATTTCAGCTTTGCCTGCGTTCCAATACGCATCCTTTTCTGATAACGCAATTTCTGGAAATGCAGGAATTACAGGCTGTTGATTGGCCTTACTATCCGTGCAGCTTTCAAACAAGAAGGACATTAATATCAAAGTCAGAATTGATGAGATATATAATTTCATGGTATTCAATTTTGGATGGGAAAAGTACAATCTGTTTAATACCTTTACCTATGATCCAGGTTAGAGCCTGTTTAAAATTCCATCAAATCGTTTGTTATGTACCTTTTTAGTTCATACATCGTTAAAATTTTTTCAAATAGGAACCACTATTCTCAGAAATTTTGCCTCGTCTGAACTAAAAATTCACTTATAACAAATCAATTCATGAAATCTTAAACAGGCTCTTAGATAAATACATTAAGCAAGATGGAAATAACATATTCTGATTTTGAGAAAGTAGAAATGCGGATTGGTACGATTGTGCACGCCGAAGTTTTTGAAGAGGCGCGAAAACCGGCCTACAAGCTGACGATCGACTTTGGGTCAGAGATTGGCATAAAGCGATCAAGTGCTCAGATTACCACACACTATACGCCTGAGTCATTGCTTAAGAAACAAGTTGTTGCTGTTGTCAATTTTCCTGCAAAACAAATCGGACCATTTATGAGCGAATGCCTTGTGCTTGGGGCTGTTGGCAAGGAAGGCGATGTGGTGTTGCTAGGTCCTGAACGCAGTATTACCAATGGACTAAGAATTGCCTGATTCCCACTAATTCGCAGGTTCGGCATCCTTTGGTTCAAAAGATTTCAGGATCTGAAACAAGATGTCTTTGTATTGATCTTTTTGTTTGAGAAGGGTCCAGGTATGGAATTGATAATACTTGCTGTTTACCTCCATGATTCTCAAAGCGCGAAACAACTCCAATGAATCGACATCACTTTCAATCTCAAAGGACTGACTGATGATTTCGCCGTTCTTTTCTTCCCGGATTGGGCTTATGAAAAAAACGGTATCTGCTTCATTAACCATGTTGTCTTTTACAAAATTTACGTACCCAGAAAGACCGTTTTGATATATTATCTGGCCTGATTCTAAAAAGGCAGCGTTTACAGACTCTACCTCTTCTTCTATTACCATGGTATATACCTCCATGGATTCATTACCGTAAGTGAATATGGCATCGGGATTTAGTTCAGGATTGATCAAGCCCAGATAATCTGGTATCTTGATTTGAAATCCAGAGCCTTCAACCTCCAGCCATTTTGCATTTTGGATGTTGGTTTCTGTTGCAGGAGTTGATTCACAGGACATGAAAAGCGTTGCGAGAACAATGTAAACCGGCACTAAAGTAGATTTCATCATGGAGGAATTATACGACAATGATAGAGACGAGTTGAAGAAACTAGGTGCTGAACTCCTATTTTTGCCATCCTTGTATGAACCAGAGAAAACCTGCGATTCCATTTATTCTCATTACTGCGTTGATCGATTCCATCAGTTTTGGAATTATCATACCCGTGTTTCCCAAGCTCATCATGGGCATGGAAAATTGCACCATTGAGGAGGCATCTATTCTGGGAAGTGGAATGATGTCCGTTTTTGCGTTGAGTCAGTTCATATTTTCTCCGATCATGGGAAATTTGAGTGATCGTTATGGCCGACGCCCCGTATTGCTCGCGTCTCTTTTCGGATTTGGGCTTGATTATTTGCTTCTGGCATTTGCGCCTTCAATAGGTTGGCTCTACCTGGGGCGCATCATTGCGGGTATGTTGGGTGCGAGTTATACCACGGCTACTGCTTATATTTCTGATATCAGCACAGCAGAAAATAAATCGAAAAATTATGGAATGTTGGGTGCGGCATTTGGCATGGGCTTTATCATCGGGCCTGTTATTGGCGGATTGCTCGCTTCGTTTGGAACACAGGCACCGTTTCTGGCGGGTGCAGCCTTGTCCATGATGAATTGGCTTTATGGCTATTTTGTTTTACCTGAATCACTCAAACCAGAAAACCGACGTGCGTTTAACTGGAAACGTGCTAATCCAATTGGAGCGTTTAAGCAGATGTTTAAATACAAAAAAATACTTGGACTGCTGGTCTGTTTCTTTTTATTGTACCTGGCTGCGCAAGCGGTTATGTCAAATTGGCAATACTACACCATCCTCAAATTTTCCTGGAACGAAAAACAAATTGGGTTTTCACTCGCCGTAGTTGGCGTTACAGTTGCGCTTGTGCAAGGTTTATTGGTTCGTGTTATCAATCCAAAAATCGGCAATTTCAATGCGGTAATTGTAGGTTTGTTTTTGTATACCGTTGGAATGCTCGGTTTTGGATTTGCGGCCAGTGGTTTAATGATGCTTATCGCCATTGTGCCCTATTGCCTGGGCGGAATCAATGGCCCTGCGATGCAAAGTATCATGAGCAATGGAGTTCCGGCCAATTCGCAAGGAGAATTACAGGGCGTAATTACAAGTGTTCAAAGCCTTACTTCCATCTTTGGACCAGTGATGATGGCTGGGATATTTGACTACTATACAACCAAGTCCAGTGTTTATTTTCCAGGCGCTGCATTTATGACCGGAGCAATTTTGATCTTTGTTGCCTTAGTCATAGCTTACTTTACCGTGGATCACAAACTCAAGATTAAAAAAGCATCCCGGACTTTTGAAAAAGAATCAACTTCCACCCAAAAATGAATAAAGCGCTCTTCCTCGACCGTGACGGAGTGATTAATCACGACCCCGGTGATTATACTTTTACGCTGGAAGAATTTGTGGTACTACCGACGGTTGTTGAAGCACTAAAGCTCGCCTCAGACAATGGTTTCAAGATAATAATAATCACCAACCAGGGAGGAATAGCCAAAGGAATGTATACCCATGAAGTAGTTCATTCCATCCATCAAAAACTGTTTTCAATTTGTGAAGAAGCCGGTGTTGAAATTACTGCCGTCTACTATTCGCCACATCATCCGGATTTTGGAAATTCACTGAGCAGAAAGCCCGGCTCATTGTTGATTGAAAGAGCATTGGCACGATATGACATTGACCCCGATAAAAGTGTGATGATTGGCGACCGTGATCGGGATGTAGAATGCGCCAATGGCGCGGGAGTGAGAGGAGTTTTGATGCCAACAAACGGAGCATTGTTGGATTATGTAAGGACCTTTATACAAGAGCAGATACACGCATGAATTACGTCTTTCATCGCGGCGAATACGTCAATGAAAACCAGGCTACGATTACCCGGGACAATCGGGCATTCCGTTTTGGCGATGGTTTTTTTGAAAGTCTTCGGGTGATGAATGGCAAGCCGTTGTTTGTAGAACATCATTTTGCGAGAATACTTGATACGGTAAAGGCGCTTAAGATTAAACCTGCTGAGAATTTCACGATTGACCTACTCACCAGTCAAATTCAAGGACTTCTCACCCGAAATAACATCCATGCGGGTGGCAGAGTGAGGATTACATTCTTCAGAAAATCGACTGGATTTTATCTTGCCAAACACGACGATCTTGGGTATTACATTGAGGCAGAGGCCATGCCCGATAATGAGTTCAAGTTAAATCCGACAGGGAAAACAGTCGATATCTTTACAGAATTCAAGAAAGACATCAATAAACTTTCTATTTACAAAACACTCAATGCCCAGTTGTATGTAATGGCTGCCTTGTTTGCTCGTGAAAAAGGAATTGATGAATCGCTTATTCAAAACACCAAGTTTTCGATTATTGAAAGCACATCCAGCAATATGTTTATTGTAAGCAATGGGGTGCTCTACACGCCTACCCTGGAAGATGGATGTATTGCAGGCACCATGCGCATGAACATCATCAATCTGGCGCTCGACAATAAAATCAAGGTGTATGAGTGCACACTCAATCCCCAAAATTTGCTCAGTGCTGATGAAATGTTTCTGACAAATGCGGTTCGCGGAGTAGAATGGGTTGTGGCTTATCGCACCAAGCGGTATTACAACGAGATGGCCAAACGTATTGTGGGCATACTCAATCAAGCCGGACAGGAGTATACCAAAAGCACTCCTGCTGTCTGAATTTCTCCATTTGATTTCATTTTTTGATCAGGAAATCCGCACACGTGGATCTATCCAGCCATACAATATGTCTACCAGAATATTGATCAGAACAAATGCCGTTGCAATCACAATTACACCTCCCATCACCACTGGCATATCGCGGGATTCGATGGCAGTAAACATCTGCTGACCCAGCCCTTTCCATCCAAAAACAAATTCAACAAAAACAGCACCGGCGAGCAAGGAAGCGAACCAACCGCTCACTGCAGTAATAACGGGATTGAGTGCATTGCGCAGCGCGTGGCGGGCAATGACGCGAAATTCAGTAATGCCTTTGGCCCGGGCAGTGCGGATAAAATCCTGTTGCAACACATCGAGCAACGAACTTCGTGTTAGCTGAACAATAACAGACAAAGGCCGGATCATGAGTGTAATAACGGGCAATATCATGTTTTTCAAATCCAGGTATTCCCCTTTCCAAACATCCACGCTGTAAAGGCTGCCAGTCATATTGAGACCTGTGCCAGGCAGATAAAAACCGGCATTCAGAAAAGAGGATTCATCCAGAAACAAAGCAGCAATCGCCCACACGGTCAGAAATCCAATTCCCGCTTTTTTCAGCAGTCCAATAGAAGATTGAGAAATAAACTTCCGTTTCATCCTGCTGAAGAACAAGGCAATCACGCCAAAGAGCAAGGCAAATACCAACAACCAGGGAATGGGAATTTGATCTCTCCAAAGTATGGCGCCAATCCACGCGACAATGATTGCGACAAAAAAGGAAGGACCAGACATGCCGATAGCGGATACGAATAAGAGAAGGCGATCATAAAAGGTATCTTTTTTAAGTGCAGCGATAACGCCCGCGAATAAGCCAAGTATCAACGACAGCGCAATGGATACCACTGCCAGAATAACCGTGCCTGGCATTACTTCGCTTAATATTTCGCTAACATTTTTATCCGATAAGAATGATCGTTTGAGGTAAGGTTTCTTTGCAACCAGGGTGCGATTTTTGGAGAATGAAAAAAGACCGATGTAACTGTATCTGGATGAATCGAGGTAGATTCTGCTTTCGGGATCAGAAGAGTTGTGAATGGAAAGCGGCGACAGATCGTTGAGATAAAGAACAAAACGTTTACCGGCGGGCAAATCCAAATCGAGTTTTCGACGCATGGTCTCCACTACTTTCTCTGACGCATTTTCTCCAACCAGATTTCTCACCGGATCTCCGGGCGATAGATTGAATAGAAAAAACACCACAGTGATGACACCGAAAAGCACCAGAAATCCATAGGTGAGTTTTTGAAATAAAAATCGAATCATGAACGAAAACCAAAAAAAAGGCAGTTATCCGGAATAATTATGAATAATACCAGATTTTTTCCATAGCGAAAACGCCTGAAAACGTTGATAAACGTCGCTATGAACACTGTCTGAAAAAAATATTAGGAATAAAGCTAGACTACAGCGTTGATTTTTACATTTTTGCGCACTGGAAATTCTTTCAGAAGAAACAAAACAGAAATGAGTAAATACAAATCAATCCGGGAGTTTATGCAGACCAATTATCTGCATTTTAACGCAGCGGCAATGGTAGATGCAGCGAAAGGTTACGAAGCACATCTCACTGAGGGGGGGAAAATGATGATTACGCTGGCAGGTGCGATGAGTACAGCAGAACTTGGGATATCACTTGCAGAAATGATTCGCGCAGGCAAAGTGGACATCATTTCGTGTACCGGAGCAAATCTGGAAGAAGACCTGATGAATCTGGTTGCGCATGATCATTACGAACGCGTTCCGAATTACCGGGATCTCACGCCGCAAGAAGAATGGGGCTTATTGGAAAGGGGATTAAATCGTGTAACAGACACGTGTATTCCAGAGGAAGAAGCTTTCCGCAGATTGCAAAAACACATCCATGAACTTTGGAAAGATGCGGAAACAAAAGGCAATCGTTTCTTTCCACATGAATTTATGTACCAGATGCTGAATAGTGGCGTACTCAAGCAATACTACCAGATCGATCCAAAAAATTCGTGGATGATTGCAGCAGCAGAGCGCAATTTGCCGATTATTGTACCGGGTTGGGAAGACAGTACGATGGGAAATATTTTTGCCAGCTATTGCATCAAAGGAGAAATCACAGCAACAACCATGAAGAGCGGAATTGAATATATGCAATGGCTCGCCCAATGGTATATCGACAATTCCAAAGGAAAGGGAGTTGGATTTTTCCAGATTGGCGGTGGTATTGCAGGAGATTTTCCAATATGTGTTGTACCGATGCTGTACCAGGATATGGAAATGCACGATATTCCCTTCTGGAGTTATTTCTGTCAGATAAGTGACAGCACAACAAGTTACGGCAGTTACAGTGGTGCTGTGCCAAATGAAAAGATTACCTGGGGGAAGCTGGACATCACAACTCCAAAATTTATTATTGAAAGTGACGCAACAATAGTTGCACCGCTCATATTTGCATGGCTTTTAAATCACTAATCATATCACTCACTCACCAATGAAGCGCGTAATAAAAGATTATAAGAGTATTGAACAAGAACACATTGACCTGATCAATGAACATTTCCCGAATGGATTCGAGAATGATGATCTGGTTTCATTCACTACTCCCAAAGGCCAGTTTATCAAGGCTCTTGAAATTCGCACTGCCGATACGATCTATCTTTTTAAGATTGATAAGAACATGCAGGTGGACGACGAGAATCAGGAAAACGAAGGTCTGGCTATGAATGAATTTGAGAACTACAAAGGAGGCGATGATGATATTGATGCTGACGATGATGAAGAAGAAACTCCGGAAGAAACGGAAGACGTGGCAGATGAAGGAGCCGCAGAGGACGAAGATTAATTGAACAACCCAAACATATAAAAGGCCGGCTTTAAAAACCGGCCTTTGTCATTTCAAAGAGAATCAGATTCCTTTTAATTTCTCAACAGCGTTAGTGTGCCTTCGGTATCCACTTTCACGCCGGTACACAACTCCTCGTACTTCAATAGGTAGTAATATGTTCCTGAAGTCATTTCGCTACCATTGAATTTGCCATTCCATCCGTCATTAAAATCGGTTGATTCGTACACTTTATCTCCCCACCGATTGTAAATCAACAAAGAATAATTTTTAATGTCTTTGGCCAATGGACCAAATTTTTCGTTGTTGCCATCGCCATCCGGAGTAAAGACATTCGGCATTTTCATTTCAGGTTCGAAGGCGGTAGGAATAAACGTGATTGTATCGCTGTAGTCGCAAGGTCCATTTTCGATCAGACACCAGTATGTGCCGTCGTCATCGAGCGTTATTGAAGGTGTTGTTGCACCGGTGCTCCAGAGGTAATCGGCATTTGGATAAGCATCCCCTGGATTAAGAGTAAGGGTAATGTCATCGCAGGTTAAGACATCTTCGCCCAATTCAAAAACGGGAATTTCAAAAACGTCGATGTTGGCTTCATCATCTCCCACACATCCACCTTCATTCACTTCGACTGAATAAGTGCCCGTGGAAGAAACGGTAATCGTCTGTGAAGTTGCTCCGGTACTCCACAAGTAAGTTGCCCCCGGATTGCCTGCATTTAGCGTAACACTTTCTCCTTCGCATAAATCCTGGTTTGGTCCAATGTTGACTGGAGGAGATTCGCCGGCGGTAATATTGATATCATCAGAGTCAAAGCAAAGGAAAGACTCATCGTACACCGAAACGTTGTAATAGCCTGGTTCGGTTACTTCAAAAAATTGATCGGTAGAACCATCACCCCAGAAATAGAATGCTCCTTCACCGGCATCGAGTACAACGGTTTCATCAGGGCAAATAGTGATATCAGGCCCGAAATCCACATCTGGACCGGGTGTAAACGTAATGGTTATGGTATCACTAAGAACACATTCATCTGTAACTATGGTAACCCAATAGGTGCCGCCTTCGGTAACTGTGATAAAATTATCTGTTTGACCGGTGTTCCAAAGAATATCACCCACTTCCCAGAAATTGGAATAAATAGTTGCATCATACGCTTCGCATTGAGAAAAATCGGGACCAAGTCCAAATCCACTTGCAATTACAGTAACAAAAATATCATCCGTGTCTGCACACACACCATTGTTGCTGGCAGTAACAGTATACACCTGAGAGAAATTTGCAAATTCGTTGAGTGTTGTTGATTGCGCATTGGGTGTGTTGAGGTAAAATGCAGGTTCCCATTGGTAATTCAGATTTTCCAGATTATTGGCATCTGGTGCATCCAAGAGTACGTCGTTCACACCGCAGACCGTGATATCCGGACCAAGATCAATATCCGGCATTTCGTAAACCATCACATTCACTTCATCAGAATACGTACAACCAAGGTTGCCATCATCTACATTGATAGTATAAACGGTAGGTTCATCTGGTGTTGCAATCGGATTGACAATATTTGGATTATTGAGACCGGTCGCAGGAGTCCAGGTGATATCAAAAGCGGTATTGTTGACTGCTGTAACATAAATCTGATCGAGCGCCCAGTTGTCTTCATTGAGTGCCGTAAATGCTGGTTGAATCCACCTGAAACGCGTATTTGCAGAATATGCCGCAGTAGGAATTGGAACTGCAATTTCTGTGAAGTCTGGATACAGCGCTTCGTTGTAAGTCACAAACGTATTAAAGGCTCCACCAGTGCTGTATTGCAAAACAACATCTTCTCCTGGGTCAACATCTTCGCAAGGCGCTGTGCCATTGGCTATTTTCAACAGAAAATGAATGGTACCACCCTGGCTTACATCCATCGGATTGGTTGTAGCACTTCGTTCTGTTCCACCGGCGCTGTTGAAATAGATAGCATTTTGATTGCCCGAACCACAATCATCTGAAGCGATGCCCCCGTTGATTGTTTGCCACTTGGACATATCGATAGATGCACCAATAAAATCAAAATAGCTGAGAATTTCGAAATTGGCATCGAGTTGCACTTCTTCTCCCTGGCACAACACGGCTTGATTGGGATTTATTTGAAGTCCGGAAATACTGCCCTCATTTACTTCGATGGTAACAGATGCTGTGCCGGCATTGCAACCACCCGGAGATGTTACATTGACCTGATAAGTTGTAGTTTCAATTGGAGAAGCCTCGGGGTTGCCAATTTCCGGGTTGTTGAGACCATAAGATGGAATCCATTGATAATTGTAATAAGGATTCTCAGGAGAAACAACGGTATTGATCAAAGTAGACTGAAATTGGCATATTTCTCCATCTGCCGCAGATGCAATAACATCAATTGGTTGATTTTCGATCTCAATGCTGAATAATTCCTCATAAGGGCACCCACTTACAAATTCATATCCCGTTCCAATATAAACTCCGCTTTCAACAGGAGGATACAAAATAAACTGAGCACCATATCCCAGCGTATCCTCAGGATTGGCCGAATTCACCCAGAAAATATCATTGAAGTCGCCTTGCAAACCGATGTACAATGTGTCCACATCCGTTTCACACAATACTTCATCAATCAGGACACCTGGCACAGATCTAAACGAACCGAGCGAATAGGCATAGGACTCATATCCACCGGTTCCATAAACATATCCGGTGAGGCCAGAAGGAGCAATCAAGGTATGACTACCTTCATCAATGGCGATCTGAGCATAGGAATAATCCGGGCAAGATGGAACATCATCAAACTGACTGGATGGAAGAAGCGCACCGTCGAGAGAAACGTCTCCAACATCGTCTGAGTTTATGATAATATTGATATTGTGATTGGTAATGACTGTTGATTCGACGGTAGAAAATGTAATATTCTGAATTCCTTGCGCCGCATCATCCAGAATAAGCATGGCAGGATCGCCCACACCACCGCAATCGAGACCTTCCATAAACTGAATAGCACTTACCGGCAAATTGGATTCAACACAAATGACGTCGTTTTCATCATTGTATTCGGCATATTCACCGGCATCAAGTCCAAGTGTAGTGCCGTTGAGCGTAACCTGGGTTCCATCCTCATGAGCCAGAATTTTGTAGGTATAACTGTTTGCGAGGTTGAAAGGAATCAGGAAATACTTTGTCCCCCAGGATGCCGTGGGAAGATTCTGTTCACAGATATGATCGCAGGCAAAACATCCATAAGGTATGTTTGGGCAATCCGATCCGCTAAAAACAGCGAAGGGCCGACAAGGACCACTTTCGGTTGTAGCCCGAATTAAGGACCCTGTAACTTCATCGCTCCAAACCTGGGCTTTTAACTGATAGGATTCTCCACGATCGAGGTTTATAGTATACGTTTGACCTTCCTGCTCACCACTGCTAAGATTGCAGCTTGGCGTAATTTCAATTTCAGTTCCATCCTCAGTGCCAATGATGAGCATTTCAGAATTGTAGTCAAAGCCCTCGAGACCTTGATACGAGCTTACACGGTATTCAGTACCAAGAGCGCCAACAGGCAATACGCGCATACCATCCGCAGTGAAACTTTTAAAGTTAATTGCAAAGACGGCCACCGTATCTTCGGTTTCAACCAAAACGCCTGTGTCGTCAACACTACCGAATGTGAGCGTTTCTGCCATATCGTTTGGAACAGTAACGGTTGTTGTAACGTTTGCAGAAACTACAAAAGTCTGAGACCAACCATTGGCTGGTATGGACACGGTACCCGTGGTATTCTGGTCGCTGGTGATAAAAATATCCAAAGCGGCATCGGCCTGGGTTTCATAGTTTTTCATAAAACCAATCCAAAACTCTTTGCCTTTGGTTTGGATTATTTCGTCACCCTGAGCCAGAGACTGAACTGCAAGGAATGAAAGAACAACGAGTGCTTTCGCGCGTAAAAGGAAGGGAGAAAATTTCATATCTGGTTGATTTGAGCAATTGGGAGACACCTAAATTGAAGCTAAAGTTGCCACCATTCTATACAAATAAAAGGCAATTGCATACAACTCGAATGAATTCTCCCCGAACATGGATGCATTTTTTCTAAAATACCACAATTTTCATTCAGATTAGGATTTTCATTTCCAAGATTCTGAGGTATCATGGCTACAATCAATGAACCACCACAAATTTCACCGTGTGAAAATGCTGGTCGTTTTGCAGCACAATAGAATACAGCCCATCCTGAAGATTATCTGTTTTAATAGTCTGTTTATTCATGCCGGAAGTGAGGTTCAATCCAAATCTCATCACTTCGGTGCCGCGAATATCAAAGACATTGCACTCGAACGACCCGGTATTTTGAGTGAAAATACTGAGGTTTAGAATATCGTTGACGGGGTTTGGAAAAGCGGACATAGCCAGCGAAGGCGATTGAATGGTAGGTACACCAAGCTCCGGATCAACCACAATAAACTCGTCTCCTTCCTGATAGATTGCATAGGTGAAAAAGACAACCATCATTTCATCGGATGTCTCTTCTCCACCGTAAACAGGCTGAGGCGGATCGTTGGGCTGATGAGGGTTATTTGGAGTATTGTCGTAAAACGCTTCGGCTTTTAATTCCGTATTGGCTGGCACATGCCTCAATTGAGGAAAGCTATAGGTGTATTGCCAATGGAAATCCCAATTATCAATCTCCACAAATGGAATCACAACATCACCAGACGTTTCTCCCCAGCTTTTAATAGTTCGGCCAATGAGGTGCATGTGCGGAAATACATTGAATAAAGTAACATCGATTGGCAAATTGTAGGATTCATGAAAAGTCGCTGTATCGTTTGCCAGGATATAAAGCGTACCCTCTTCCAGAATGGGCCAGAAATGATAGAGAATAGGCTCCATAAACACTTCGCGCACATTGTTTGATGTGGAGTAATGGATATTGATAGTTGTATTATCTGTATCCCCGAGTGTATTTTCCGGGAAATGTAATTCCACGAGGTAGTGCCCACCAGTTTCCACTTTGAATCCAAAGCCCTGAGGCAAAACTGAAGGCGAATTTCCGGGTACCCAAACGGCGAGGTATTTTGTCTCAGGCGGAAGGCCCCCACCCGTACCGTCAGTCGCAAATCCTGGCCCCGGATCGGCTGCATCGTATGAGAGGCAGTCATCTGTAGGGTCATAATAAACAAGCGCATGATGAATAATTGCAGCGTTGCCGGGAATAATTTCGATACCATCAATAAATGTATCTACACTAAGATTTGATGGAATAACGAATGTGCGAAAATCATCCTCTTCATCGGCAAGGCTTGCGAAATTGCCTGTCTGACCTGTAAAATCAATTGAAGGCAGAGCCGAATTGTTGTTGAAGACAGGAGGTTGTGGAGCAAGATCAGGATTTCCTTCGAGACTTCCATCACTCACCCAATCGAGAATAGTCTGAATCTCTGCATCGCTTAAAACATTTTCATTGGCGAAATGCTGGTAGTCTGGATTTGCAGGCCATGGAGGCATAAAGCCGGTTGTAATTGCTTCAACAATCGCATCACCACCATCAATCATGTCCTGATATCCCAAGAGATTAAATGGACCAATACCACCTTCGTGATGGCATTTGCTGCAGTTGTCATAGATGATCGGGGCAACGTCGACACTCCATGCGGTTTGACTATAACCAGAAGCACAAAGCACAACAACTAAGAACACACTCAGAACTATTTTCATATGAAAAATTTATTGGTAGACAACTGAAAACAAATATACCCTTATTCCCACATCACAGTTGATTCGTATGTTAAATCTAAATTAGTGAATTGTGTCGGGAAGTTTGAAGACGATCAGATTTTTATATTCTCCGACCTTTTCACTTATGAAATGATCGGGCAACCCCATTCCTTTGGCTGCTTCCAAATCATTCACCACGAGGAATTTCGCACCTCTTTCAATACGAAGGTTCATGCCTGTCTTAGTATACACATCGCTTTCATAACTGGTCCAGCCCCGGCGATGCATCAAGTAGAGAGATGCGTTAAAACTGTCATCTGGTAAAGAAACAATCAAATCGTTTTCGTTTATGCCCCAGGATTTCAGGTAAGCCTCAAATTCTGTCATGGCCGCAAATTTCCGATCATAGGACCACATCAGGTATTTAAAAAGATCCACTTCAGGTTCGCTTGCACTGCTCAAATAGAGTTTTTCACTTTTGGGGTTGACACGCATTTGCATATTGGAAGTACAATACCAGATATTGTAAATCAGAAATAAAATGGCGAAATAACGCAGAGGTCGCCAATTGAGAATTGCACTCTGATGATTGGCCAAAGTTCGAATTGCAATGACAAACAACGTGAGCGGTAGCGGTATCAACACAAGAGCATAATAATCATGCACATCCCATTTGAAAAAAAGAAGAGCATAGGCCGTGCTTCCAAGAACCACAAGTAGAAAAATACTTCGCGCTCTTTTCTCCAAAAATTTCCAACTAAAAAGCAGCAGCACCAGAATGGAAATCAATAAAAACAATGTTATTCTTGAGAAAAGCTGGTTGACAAGAAATTCCCTGAACATGGACAAGAAGTTACGCATTACCTGATCCGAATAATGCCATGGCAGAAAAACATCATGCGGTGTAAACCAGCCCCCAAAGCTGTTGTTGTAATGTCGAACCCATATAATCCAACCTAGATTCAAGGCAACTACACTTCCAAACGCAAAACACGCATGCATTTTTGAATGAAACCAGATGACGGTATTTTTTCCATTTGACTGAATCATTTCCAATATCAAAATGGCACCGAGGGCCGCGAATGGAATAAGTGCCGTTGGCTTGATAACACCAGCCAGAGCAAAAAGAAAAGCAGTAAAATAGAGTAGCCAAATTTTCCGTGACTGAGCATATCTGTAGAAGAAATAACAGGCCATCAACGAAAAACCAATTGCATGCATGTCAGGAATAAATCCAACTGAATAAAATACAACAGCAGGAGATGTAAAAAGCAATGCAACAATCCAGGTCGACCAGAAAGGTTGATGTATTAATTCACGAATCAAGCGATGTGCTGCCAGCAATCCTGCAAAAGAGATAAGCAAAGTAACGAGTCTAAATATCCACTCATGAATGCCAAAGATTTTCCATAAAACAGCCACGAAATAATAAACACCCGGAAACTCTCCAACCGTTTTTGCCGAAGTATGATCGTTAAAAAGGAGATGGGAAATCTGAGGATCCGAAAAGTCCAGACCATTGTCATAGTAATGCCGTGCAAAAGACAATCCATCGGTTTGTCTCCAGATATGAAAACCCTTTGGGCCTTGTTGCAGCACATATGGAAATGAATACGCGAACATCATTACCATCAACACGCCACCGAATATAAATTCGAATTTATTTCGTTTGATGTAGGTGCGAATACTCATTCAATGCATGTCATCAGAACAAACTTCCCTGCTCGCCTTTTGGCCCTGTATTATCCGATTTTGGCTTCGGTTTTGCAGGTTTTTCGGGCGAAGGTTTTGATGCATTGTCCTTCATGGCTTTGAAACGCGCCATATCTTCCTGCAGATTTTCGAGTCCTTCAATTTCAAAATCGATATCATCGGGATTTTGATGGATTTCCTCGTCATCATTCTCACTTTCGAATTCCAATGTTGGCATCGGTGCAGGTTTTGATTTCTGCGTTTCATCGATCAGCTTTTGTTCTGCTTCGGCTTCAAGTGCTTCATTGGCCTCAAGCAATTCAATGGCGAGCACTGGCAGAGATGTCAGTTTGTTGCCCAGTGCTTTCATTCCCTTTACCGAAATGAATTCGCGCAGACTCACGCCTTCATCCATTTTATTCTTCGCAGCTTTGTTGCGTTTATCGAAGCGGATATAGGCAATCGGATGATGCATGCAGGTTGCGAAAGCCAGTTTGGAAGCGCTGTGTTCGGTGATAAACTTCACAGCACGTGTCGATTCTTCGATCAGGAATCGTTTTACAAACCATGTTTGTTTTTCGCCGTCATAATAAACTGCAGTGAGTGGTTTATTGGGATTCCATTTTTCGAAATGCGTCATTCCTTCATCAAAGTGAAGCGACAAATCGGGTGGCAAGAGTTTGTATTCTCCTGTATTGAGCAGCACAAGTATTTTTTCGCCAGGGTAAAAATCACCTACAAAACGGCCACGTCCTTCGCTGTTGAGGCGCTGTACATGTTCGTCATACCAGACTTGAAGAGCGCCGAGTGTTGAAACACCGGCCTCTTTCATTTCAACTTTTTTGACAGGATATTTTGTAACGATGTTTCCTACCGCATCTCTACCTTTCACGGTAAGCTGCGAAAAATCGACATCGAATTTCAATTTTTTCAATCTATCCAAAGCACGCAAATGGATGGTCACAATTTCCGCTTCGCCATTGGGGTTGGCGCTGAAATAAAGAACTTCGCTACCTGTAGTTCCTTTGGTAAGATCGTATTCCTTGTCGCGTGTAATGGCAGTAACAGAAAAACGTTTCATCATTGCCCCGTTTTTCTTTCCATCGCTGTAGATGAGGTTGTAGACAGTGCGTTTGTCGTCTTTCTTCCAAACTGCAACATGTATGATATCCTTGCCTACGAAAGACTTTGATTCTACCCGCTTCACCAGCATTTTTCCATCTCTTCGAAAAATGATGATGTCATCGATATCCGAACAATCGGATACAAATTCACCTTCGTCGCGTTTGAGACCAGTGCCCACAAAACCCTCTGCCAGGTTGACGTAGAGCTTGGCGTTGGCAATGGCCACCTTGGCAGTTCCACCAAATAAAATTCGGAAGCCACGCTCGGCGCGGTTTCGAGAAATATGGAGCGTGGCGTAAATCAAGGTAAGCAACAAAATAGCCCCTGGCAGAAACACTTCCCAACTCGTCCAATTCACATTCGCTTCAAGATTTGCCAAGGCAAAGGGGTCTTTTGCAAAAAGCGATTTGAGCATTTCGATATTCAAACCTGCAAAAGGCAAGGCAAAAACGGCAATCAAATAAAGCCCACCAATCGTCCACAAACCAGCTT
>JBJXFC010000215.1:0-4784 GCA_046153915.1 Flavobacteriales bacterium | reverse complement strand
TTCATCGCTGTCCGGGATCAAAGAATAGACTTTTCCGGTGGCTGGATTGACATTATTGATCCAATTTTGAGAAATCGGTTCGTGCATGGAACCGTTGATGTAGTTGAGAATTTTCTTCACTTCCCGTTGATTTTTGAGTCAGCGAAGGTAACCAAATAGAAAAACCATTTGCACAAGTGGAAAGTGCGCTTATTTTTGCACCCGCTTTTACGAAAGCCTATTGCCCGATAGTATAATGGCAGTACAACGGTTTTTGGTACCGTTTGTCTTGGTTCGAATCCAGGTCGGGCAACGTTCAGAAAAAGAAAACCGCCTCCGAAAAGGGGCGGTTTTTTGTTTTTAAAGAGGCCTTTTTCGTTGCTCATCTAAATTCTGGTCTGCAGTCATTGTAAAACCCGGATAAAGCCGAGATCGGCGTTTCAAAGATTTAGACCGGACAAGCGGTTGTTAAGATATTCTGCGCACTTGTATTCTCTAGTGCCTTATTAAAGGCAAAGGCATTACATTTGAAAAAAAATAGCTATGAAATTAATGAGGGTCCTTTTACTGGTGTTGTTTGCATTCAACTCTATAAGTGCAATTTCTGCTGATCGCAAGAAAGTTGCGGTAGTAACATTTTATTGCGACAAATGGATTGATATGTCAGACCTGGGCGGCACAGCGGCATTGATGTCGGCAGCTGGCACCCTTGCAGAGGATACCACATTTGATATCAAAAAGGTTTTGACGAATTTTCACGATGTTTTTTTCAATGAATTTTCAAAACAATTACCCTTCGATCTAATTCCGGAATCTGAAGTTATCGGCAATGAAGATTACAAAGCGTTTCAAAGTTACTGGGACGAAACCTCGGATAAAGATCAAAATAAACTCATGCAACGTTATGCAACAGTTGATGGCTATAAACCGCTTCTGGAGATGCTTTCAAAGTCTGAAAAGCGAAACGAGAACCGCATGCTTGAAATATTTGGCGACAAGGTAGACGGAGTAATGTTCGTGTATTTGGATTTCAGCATGGTGCAAAAGATAGCAGTTGGCGGAACAGGTGCGGCCGGAGTTTCATCCTATTGCCGAATGAAGCTTTGGAATAAAGAAGGTAAAAAAGTATTTGCCATAAATGAACATGCTATGTCCAAGGGTACAGTAGCGGTTGTTGGCGGAATTCCAATTATGAAGCCCGAAAAAATCCTTCCTCTTTGTGAAGATAGCAGTGAAAGATTATTGGAAGATTTAAGAAAACGTCTGGGAAAGATTGTTTCCAAGTCAGCCGATAAATTGTAGTCTGATCTGCCGAACGTAAGAAGCTCATTAATCGAAAAGGCCTGAGGGTCTTCAGTTGCCATAATCTGAAGTTTTCATCACCTCAACAAGCGTTTCGTAGTAATTCCGTTTTTTCATTTTGGCTTTTAACCAGGCGAAGAATGTAATAGCCTGTAGATCTTCTTTTTCCTCCGGCCATGCCAATTGTGCATTAATAACTTCTTCAGCGAAAGCTTTTGAACTGATTATTTCGGGTTGATTTACAAGACGCTTTATGAATGAAAGAAAGATACGCGCTCTGGCATATGCGGCTTGTTGAAAGAACAACGCGAAGTGTTTTTCGATGGAGAGAATTTTCGAAAGTGCAATGTCTTCGTGCCTCAATTCGATTTGAGTAATTACTTCGATCATGTTTTTTTTGAATCGCCATTCTACTCCCATTTTGTCTTCAAGCCAGCGATCACTATGACCAATATCTATCAATGTTTTGTTTGCCTTTTTAAATTCTTCTGCCTGAAAATAATAGACCGATAAATTGAGTGTCATGTTGAGTCGTTCGGCAAGTGAAATGCGAAGTCGATCATTTTTCAATGCATCGCGGATGATGGAGATTGCAAGTTCATTTCGCCCGCTGTAAGTGGCAATAGAGGCTCGAAGTGCGATGGTCTTGGAGTACAATTCTGTGGCACGAAGTGATTTAGCATTCTCCGCTGATTCAAGTCCATCCAGCAACTTTTCTGCCTCGTCAAACTTCTTATTTCTATAAAGCGCATGGGCAATCATGTATTGAAACCCAATTTCATATTCGAAATCGTGACGGGTAAATGCACCGGTCTTTTTGAGACGCGAATAAATGCGGACAATGAACGGCTCGAAGCGATGATAGTCCTTGGCGCTCACAACAGCGCTGCGGGCCATACTCGTTATTTTGTACATAAACTCCGGCGTGTTTGCATCGTCGATGGTGATTTCGAATTCGCGGAATACCCGTGTTACGATTTCTTCGACATCGAGGATTGTTCCTGATTTACGCGCACTGGCGAGTTGAAGTCGAATGAGCGTATAAGCAATATTCAATTTCTGACGTGCCTGGTATTTTTTCGAATTGATTTGCCATTTCTGAATGGTTTCTTCTACAGGCGTATGCAGTTGATCTCCATGCGCAATCATCAGGTTGTAAATATTTTCGAGGAGATCGTATTGTCGGAGCTGAAGTGCAGAAACTTCAGCCTTGCGAATGAAATAGCGTGCCACGTCCGGAAGATTTTTCTGCAACATAAATCGCGTCATGGATATAAATCCCATCACCGAACTGGCCCCTGTTGCATCCGATTGAAGCTGCTTAAAAACAACAAATTCATACAATTCCTTCATCAGTCTTTTGCGAAGGCTGTGGTATGCATTGAGGTTGGTTGTCTGCAATTTGCCCACCATCACCCTTGGTTCATAGTCCTTGTTGCGCGCTATGATGTCAAACAACATCAAATCCTTCCTTTCTTGCTTCCTTTTTTGAAGAAATTGCCTGAATTCAGATTGTTCATCAGCCGAGAGTTGTTGGATAGTTTGTTCCAGGAAGTCCATATCTGAAATACGTTTTGGTGTTGGGCTAAAATACACAAAAGCGGGAATCAAGTGCTATAAATCAAATTTGTAGAGCATTTAGGAGGCTTGTACAGGAGATTTTGACCCAAACAAGACTTCTCTGATCCAGTAATTGACGTACGTTTTTGGGGTATTTTCAATTGTAGATTTTGGTAAATCATGTTTCATTTGATCCGCAATGCAGAAATTTTTGTACCACATATTGGGAATTATACTGAGAGGACTTATTCGTTTTATTGGGCGAATTATCTATCGAATTCAGGTAAGGGAGATAGGGCATATTCCATCCTCGGGAGGTGCTCTTGTTGTAGCGAATCATACCAGTTACATGGATTTTGTGCTCATCATTTCATCGCTGCCTCGCCCGGTAAGTTTTGTGATGAATGCTGATGTGTATAACAAACCATCGCTCAAATGGATATTCAAAGGAATGCACTTTATTCCTATTGCGCCGCGTGAAGGCAAGAATGACTTCGAATCGTTTAACAAAGCAGTTACTGAACAAATAGATGCTGGACGGATTGTTGTCATTTTTGCTGAAGGAACCGTTTCCAGAACAGGCCAGATTCTTGAGTTTAAGAAGGGAGTAGAACATCTTGCGACACGTATATCTGCACCTGTAATTCCAATTCACTTCCACAATGTACAGGGCACGCCGTTTACGTTTCGTGCAGGCAAAAAGAAAATGGAGCAGTTGTCATTCGGCAATATCCGCAAGGAAGTGCTTGTGGCCATTGGTGCTCCAATGAATGGCCGCATCACGGCATTTGGTCTTCGCCAGAAAATCAAAGAACTGGAAGTAAGCAATTTTGACTTGCACTTAAGCAGAATGAAATCCCTCGATCTTATTTTGAAGGATCAGATTGGTCATCTCAATGAAGGGCAGTGGAACATCACCGATCAAACACTGAAGTATTCGGAGTTGCATGCGCGTCTTCAGTCCATGGATGGTGTATTGAAAGATCTCTTGAAGGATGACCTAAGTGTGGCCATGCTATTACCCAAGTCCATCGATTCGATGGTTGCGCAATTGTGGGTGCTTACTCACAAAAAAGTAATCGTTCCCATTGATTCATCTTTCACAAGTGAGGAACAATTTTATGTGATGAACCGATCGGGTGCGCGCACCATACTTACTACCCGTGATATTGCTTTTACGCGGTACGCACCTACAGCAGATCGGATAGTTTATATCGAGGACGTATTTCAGTCAATGGATACTGGTCTACCTGTTCATGTCATCTGCAAACACATATTGAGTGTTCAGCGCGGAGTGAAATCTCTCTTCGCTCCGGCTACCAAACTGGACGAACCGGTTGTCATTTTATTTGAACGGAAAACCAAAGAGGAGATGCGGTGTGTTTCTCTCACGCACCGCAATCTGCTCGCCGTAATCCACGGACTGAGACAGATCTATTATTTTGAAAAAGGCAGTCATTGGATGTCCAATTTGCCCTTGCATAATTCCTTTGGATTTGTGCTTGAATTGTTGATGCCTGTTCTCCATGATATTTCTCTGCGTGTTGTGAGTCAGGACGTAGGAGAGGAAGAATTTATGGGAGAATTGGAGCATTACAAGCCATCTGTGGTTATTGCAACACCATCGCAGTTGGAACTTATTGCCGGACTTTCTCAAAAAAGAAACATCCCTTTTCTTACACATGTTTTTACAGCAGGTCTGCATCCTGAAAATCATCAGGTAGATACCTTGACCCAGCGGGGTATTGATGTGCTGGTTTGCGCTGGGATGAATGAAACGTCTTCTGTGTTTGCTGTTAATCTGCACAATTACCGGGGCAAAGACATTGCAGGTAAGTGGATGGAACAGGAGAACCGCAACGAAGACTCCATCGGAAAACCTTTGCCCGGAGTGGCTTTGCGAATTTGTGATGCAGGTGGACAAGAATTGGTAGTTGGTGAAG
>JBJXFC010000206.1:0-37810 GCA_046153915.1 Flavobacteriales bacterium | reverse complement strand
GTACTCTGGTATAGCAGTTGGAGTGGAGAGTTATTCAGGGTAATCGGTCTCGACAATTGTTATAGTCAGGAAGATGCCGACAATCTTGTGGTTGAAGAAGTAATCACTTCGGGACCTGTAATTACCAGTATCGCGGTAGATCCAAATAACATTGATCGCCTTGTATACACATGCGGAGGGTATGGCACTGCAACAAGCGGAAAGGTGCGCAGAACCACAAACGCTATGGCCGCAACACCTACCTGGACTAATATTTGGGATTTCACTGATCCTGCCATGGAAAAGATGCCGGTCTACAGCAGTATTATCCACGTTGACAACCCGAACGTAATTGTGGTAGGAACAGACTTTGGAATTTATGCTACCGATGATGGTGGAGCTACCTGGACACATTCTGATAATGTAGGGACGTGGGCAGATCGCCCAGTTCCGCAAAGCGTAGGTAAGTTGAATTATGTTCCGGTGTTTGACCTTCGTCAGCAGAAATACGACAACGAGCGATTCATGAATACCCAGAACTACGGTGTTATTTACGCGGGTACACATGGCCGTGGAATTTTCCGTTCATCGGATTTATACAATGCAATTGAAGAAATGCCAGATCAGATTTCGAGTATCAATCTGAGTGTTTATCCAAATCCATCAACCGAAACAGCATTTTTGGATGTAAATCTGAGTCGTCCTGAGCGGAATGTAAACATCATGGTTTACGACATTCAGGGTAAACTGGTGAAAACAATTTCCAGAAACTTCCTCAGCGCAGGTAACCATAAAATATCCTTGGAATCTGACGAACTTCCATCCGGCAACTACATAGTGAGTCTGGATGCTGGAAGCACGAAAGGAGTCGGTAAGTTTATCAAAGTGAATTAGACAAAAGAATAAATAGTGAAAAGACCTCTCATGAGGCCTTTTCTTTTTTTGGTAGATTCCTAACCCAATTCGGTCCATTTTTGTACCCAAATAGTTCACCATGTTTTCATTGATTCGGCTCATCCTGAAAATTGCATTCGTAATTCTTATCGGTTTGCTTGTGCTTGCGTTTTTTACAAATCCATCACTGGAAGATTTTCAACTCAAGGCAAAATCTCAAATGAAAGAGCAGCTCAACCAATTGGAAATGGATCCGACATTGAAAAAAGTTGCTGGCATTGGAGCAGACTTTACCGAAGGCATGATAGACAATTTGGTTCATCGCGACAATTATTTTGTATGCAGTATTTTCACGGTTGAATTGCCCGGAGGCACATACAAATACCTGGGAGCATACAAAATGTTTTATCCATTGCAAGACGATGATCCGCTGAAGAAATTCATCAAGAGCATCAATGATTTAAGAGGAGGAGGGATTGGTGAAAACTAAAATGTCTTTGGTGGTGCTTTGGCTGATATTGTCATCAGCGACATCCTTTGCGCAATATGATATTGTACCTGCGCCAAAGGCCATGAGCGCTGGTGATGGCATATTTATACTCACAAAAAATACTGTTATTGTTTCAAATATTCATGCTCAGAAGGAGGCCATCTATTTTAGCGAGTGGCTGAGCAAAGCGACAGGCAATTCCTTTACTGTATCCATTGATGGGGTTATGCCATCGGAGAATTTCATATTCTTGAATTGTATTCAAAGTTCTGATGACTCAAACGTCAAGAACGAAATTGATCTTTCGTGGTTACCCGTAAACACAAATGAACAAAATCATTTCAAAAAGAACCAGGAAGAATACAAGCTCAATGTTACTTCGAAGTTTATCGGAATAACAGCCCAGACCCCAACGGGAATTTTTTATGCGATTCAATCTTTGAGACAAATGTTTCCGGCAAATTCAGAAAATGGAACATTGAACTTGCCCTTAAATTTTTCGGAAGTTTCTATTTCAGATGCACCTCAATTTCGGCATCGCGGTTTATTGCTCGATTGCTGCCGACATTTCATGTCCAAAGATTTTATCATTCAGACCATCGATCTTATTGCTCAATACAAAATGAATGTTTTGCATTGGCATCTTACCGAAGATCAGGGTTGGCGAATTCAAATTGATGCTTATCCCGCGCTTACAGAGGTGGGGGCTTGGCGCACAGAAGCAGACGGTACACGCTATGGAGGATTTTATAGCAAAGATGATATTCGTGAGATTGTGGCGTATGCGGAGGCCCATCACATTACTATTATTCCAGAAATAGAATTACCCGGCCACAGTGTTGCCGCAATAGCATCTTATCCCGAACTCAGTTGTACCGGTGAGAAAATTCCTGTTGAAAATGAATGGGGTGTTTTTAAAGATATTTATTGTGCGGGTAATGAAAATACGTTTGAGTTCCTCGAAAAGGTATTGACAGAAGTTTGCGAATTATTTCCCGGTAGATACATCCATGTTGGAGGAGACGAGGCACCAAAATTCAGATGGGAAAATTGTGCTAAATGCCAGCATCGGATGCACGAAGAAAATTTGCAAGATGAAGCAGAACTGCAAACTTATTTTATAGAACGTATTGCTGCTTTTCTGGAAACGAAAAATAAAAGTATCATTGGCTGGGATGAAATTCTCGAAGGCGGCATTCCGGCATCTGCAGTAGTTCAGAGTTGGCGCGGCATGGATGGTGGCAAACAGGCGGCCAGAGAAGGGCATGGAGTCATTATGTCGCCCACATCTCATTGTTATTTTGACTATCCATTGACATCCATAGATCTTGCAAAAGTGTATGCATTTGAGCCCATTCCCGATTCATTGAGCGTAGTCGAAAAGGCCATGATCCTGGGTGGTGAGTGCAATATGTGGACAGAACACGCTCCTCAGGAATTGGTTTGGAACAAGATATTTCCGCGGTTGATGGCGCTCAGTGAAGTATTGTGGACCTATTCGAAAGAACGTGATTTTTCAGAATTTCAAAACCGCATGCAACATCAGTATGATCGATTGGACGCAATGCATGTGAATTATGGTTTTCCCGGACAGCCTTTTAAACTGGAGAAATCGATGAATGTCAAAGGCCACATCGAGATTAAACTGAACGCACTTGAAGAATCGAGTCTTGATTTTGAGATGAAGGCAATGCAATCGAATAAAATTTTGTCATCAGCCAGCAATCAAAAGGACGTGAATTTTACAATTGATCAGCCGTCGGTTGTGGAGGTAAGTGCCATGTGGCGAGGCCGTTTGTTTGAGAATAAAATGAAGCGGGAGTTTTATCCGCATGCCGGTATGCTGGCGAACATTGAACTAGGCTACACACCAAGTCCATATTATACGGGTGGTGGTTCGAATGCTTTGATCGACGGAGCGCTTGGAACGTCCAGCTTTCGCGATGGAAACTGGCAGGCGGTGGCCGGTAATGACATGGAAATTATTTTGGATTTCGGTGAGTTGAAAGAAGTGAGTCATTTTCATACCAATTGGTTTCACTACGGCAATGCCTGGATTTTCAGGCCATCAAAAGTGGTTTATTTCACAAGTTCCGATGGAGTGAATTGGGAGGAAATGGGGGTCGTTCTTGCAAACTTAGATCAGGCTATTGCGGGAGAAATAATCACTGCTTCTGATCTTAAGATTGAAAAACGAAAAGTGCGATATATAAAAATGATTGCCTCCAATGCAGGCCCTTGCCCATCGTGGCACGACGCAGCAGGAGAGCCATCGTGGTTGTTTTGTGATGAGCTAATAGTTGAATAAAAGATGACGGAAACTGAAAAATTACCGGTAATGGAAACCTTCTATACGGTGCAGGGCGAAGGAGCATTTGCAGGAGCCCCTGCCTATTTCATTCGTCTGGGTGGATGTGATGTGGGCTGTGTATGGTGCGATGTAAAGGAAAGTTGGGATGCCGGAAAACATCCTCAGATAGATGTGGATAAGCTCGTGGCAGATGTTGTTGCAAGCGGTGCAGGAATATGTGTTGTGACCGGTGGAGAACCCGCCATGTACAACCTGGTAAATCTTACATTGGGCTTGAAGAAAAATGGAGTTCGCACCCATATCGAAACTTCGGGCGCCTATGAGCTCACTGGTGAATGGGATTGGGTAACCTTTTCACCCAAAAAATTCAAAGCCCCGGTGCATAGTATTTATGCCAATGCATCTGAACTCAAGGTGGTCGTTTTCCATAAATCGGATTTGCAATGGGCAGCCACACACCAGGAGCTAATCAATCCAACCAGTCTTTTATACCTCCAGCCAGAATGGGAAAAACGCGAAGAAATGCAGCCCTTGATTTTGGACTTTATCAGGAAGAATATTCAATGGAGAATTTCCGTTCAAACGCATAAATACCTCGGGGTCGATTGAGCGAAAGGATGATACGGATGATGTGAATTCTGAATAACAGGTCGATTCTTTTGGATAAATTATCAAGTATCTGGAGTTTTTGGTGTGCCGATGCCTTTATTTTCGACCCCACCAATACTGACCATGCGCATCGTTGCCCAAATACCTCACCGGGATTTAAAAATCTCTATCTTTTCCTATAATGAAAAGTACATTATCGAAATGGAAGCGGGTCAATACAAACAAACCTATAAAATCAGTGTGGATAGTGTTGACAGCATCGATGAAGTGAAATCACTCTGCAATGAAGAGTTGATTAATCAAACACTCAATCGGTTTGCCGCCATGCACCAGGATTTTGCAAATGCATTTAAACGAATAAAACCCCAATAAATTCATGTTAGCTAAAATTTCTCTAGGACTTTCGGCATTGCTGGCAATAGCAGTAGTATATCTTTTGTTGAATTCAAAATCAACCCCCGCTTCAGCACCCAACGAATTGCCAACCATTGCGCCCGCATTGACAACTGAAGGTGGTCCAAGACCAGTTGTGCTCGCCTATGTGAATGGTGACTCACTCAATGAAAAATATAAATTTATTTCCGAAAAGTCGAAATCATTGGAGTCAAAGTATAAGTCTGCTGATAGAAAAGTGAGCGACGAATACAAAAAACGTGAAAAGGATGCGAAAGATTTGATGGACTATTACCAAAAGAATCCAAATATGTCTGAGCAAGATAAATATGATATTCAGCAGAAACTGGCTGAATTGGAATCGGAAATGCAGGTAATTCAGGAGAATGCAACTGGTGGATTGGCGAAAGAGGAAGAAAAATTGCAAAGAGATTTATTGGAGCGGGTTCACAAATACCTTGAGACATACTCCAAAGCACACGGTATCGACTACGTAATGAATTATCAAGGCTCTATCAACCTGATGCTATATGGCAATGGAGCCTACGATATCACCACGGATGTTATCAAAGGCCTCAACGAGGAGTACGAGGCTGAAAAGAAATAATCAATTTCCGAAAGAAGAACATGATTCTGGCAGAGCAAAAGCTCAGGCAAAACGTAGCTGAGTATATCATTTTTATTTGGCAGATGGAGGATCTGGTGCGCGCGGTCTATTTTGATCCAGAGGCATTGGACGAGTTTATTCATACCTACACTCCGGGCGAAACTGCTTTTCAAGAAGAAAAAAAGTGGTTTGAAAACCTCATCAGAAAAATGAAATCTGAGCGGGTAGAGCAAAGAGGCCACATTGCCGAGATTCATGAGCTGATGTTTGAATTGGGATATTTGCACAATACCCTGCTCAACATCCTGAAAGACGCAAATTATCTGGAATTATACAGAAAAGCGACGCCCAATATCAATGAATACGTTCAACGCACAGATGGAAAGGTGAATAACGACGTAGAGACATGTTTGTCAGCTGTTTATGGGCTATTGTTGCTCAGATTAAAAAAAGAACCTATTTCCGAAGAAACCCAGGCGGCCATGAAGACTTTTACCGACCTGATGGCCCGTTTGGCACATCACTATAGGCTTATGAAGCAGGGAGAAATGAATTTTAATCTCAATTAGGCAACCTTAGACCCCATTTCTGGATTTATGAATTGTGATCTTGGCTTATATTAGCCTCTTGATCCGTTTTAGAACCAAGACAAGAATGAAACAGAGTGCTTTTCTAGTGTGCTTATTGGGCATTTGCCTACTATCCGGCTTACTTCCAAATCGTGCATTTTCCCAGCTTGCCGTGGACAATGCGACCAATGCGACCGAAGCCGTTCAGACCTATTTGCTTGGCGAGGGCATCGAAGCGACCAATATTACCTTTACAGGAAATAACGATCAGATTGCTTCATTTACCTGCACAAACTGCAACCTGAATATCGGTAGCGGGGTTGTGATGAGTTCAGGAAATGCTACTACTGCTGCTGGTCCAAACAATCTTGCCGGTGCGTCTACACTCTATAGTGCACTCAGTGCAGATGCTGATCTCAATGCCATTAGCGCAGTCAACGTCTATGATGCTGCCATCTTGCAATTTGACTTTGTTCCAACAGGCGATAGTTTGATTTTTTCTTATGTATTTGGAAGTGACGAATATCCTGAATACATCAATCAGAATTTCAACGATGCATTTGGATTTTTCCTTAGCGGTCCTGGTATTTCTGGTCCTTATCAGAACGGCGCAATCAACATTGCACAAATCCCGGGAACTTCGCTTCCCGTTTCCATAAACAATCTAAACAACGGTTCTACGGGAACCAATGGCCCTTGCGAATATTGCCAGTATTATATTCACAATGGAACAGGGACGCAAGCTCCTTACAATGGCAGCAACCTCTACATCCAACCCGATGGTTTTACTGTCGTATTGCAGGCTTTTGCTGAAGTTATTTGTGGGGAAACATACCATATCAAAATTGCCATTGCAGATGGAGGTGATTCCAGTATTAATTCCTGGGTTTTTCTTGAAGAGGGAAGTTTTGAAAGCAATGCTCTGGACCTTTCATTTAATCAACCGGGTCTTTCTCCTACCGACAACAGCATGTATGAGGGCTGCGTTGGTCAAAGTATTTTATTTACGCGACCTCCTAACTCCGAGGGTGAATTGACTTTTGGAGTAGAATATTCGGGCACTGCTATCAACGGCGTAGATTATGAATCACTTCCAAATGAAATCATAATTCCAGATGGCGTAGACTCGGTATATGTACCCATTACTGCCATTACAGACGCATTGAGCGAAGGCGTTGAGACCATCATTCTCACGGTGAGTGGCGGTATTGCCTGCGTAACATCTGTGGAATTGCAATTGGAAATTTATGAGTTGACACCACTCAATGTGTTGCTGCCTGATCTGATCGTACCCTGCAACGAAGATGCCGTTCTGAATCCTACCATAACAGGTGGCTATGGCAACTATGAAGTAGAATGGATAGGCTTCGGCACAGGTGATCCATATACTATTGATATATCTGGCAGCACTACAGTAGAATATGTGGTAACAGATATTTGCGCAGTAGAGTCGGTAAGTGGTTCTGTTGATGTTTCCATTCAGACATACGAACCGATTACAGTTGATGCAGGCGCGGATATGGCAGTTAGTTGTCAGGATATTGTGTCTGTTACACCAACAATAGCTGGAGGCAATGGTTCTTACACGTATCAGTGGTTTGTTGATGGACAGCCATTTTCGACATCCCAAAATTTTACATGGTCAGAACCAACCAGCAGTGAAGTTACGCTCGAGGTAACAGATGGATGCGGAGCAACGGGTGATGGTGCATTTGTGATTTCTATAGAATCGCCGGCAATTTTTGTGGACCTTGGCAATGACATTGAAACTACCTGCTTTTCACCAATCGTAATTACACCAGATGTAAGCGGTGGAATAGGAGAATACAGTTATTCATGGGAGATAAATGGAATTGAGTTGGGCACTGGCTCAACTTTTACCACGATTGCTGTCCTCAATAATATTGTGACACTTACAGTTACCGATGATTGTGGCGGAACACAGTCAGACGAAGTTGGATTTGTCATAGAAGCAGATCCGATTGCTGTTTCCCTCGGAGCTGATCTCGAATTGACTTGCGTGGAAGTAGCGACTCTTGACCCCACTGTTTCTGGAGGTGTTGGCAATTTCGCCTATCAGTGGACAGTGAACGGCTCTGATATGGGCAACGGATCTACTCTGGATGTGGCGGCGGCGGATAATACTACTGTTACTGTTTCTGTTGTGGATGAATGCGGCGGAATGGGCAGTGATCAAATCACTATTTCATTGGCAGATACCCCACTCAACATAACTACTAACGGCAATATTACGGTTACATGTTTGTCAGAGTTTACTATAGCTCCAACAATTACCGGCGGCGTAGGAGGCAATGAATACGCGTGGGAATACAATGGCACAAGTTCTTCTGGTTCAACACTCACGCTCTCAACAACGGAAGATATGGTGATCAACCTTTCCGTCACGGATCAATGTGGAAACAGCGATGAGGTAATAATCAACATTGTAGTTGCGGCTTCCAACCTGAATGTAAACATAACCGCAAATGATACCGATGTTTGTCCTGATGAAAATGTTGTGCTTACCGCGACAGTTAACGGTTCTATAGGTTCGCCATCTTATGACTGGAATGTGGCAGGATCCAATTCTACAGTTAATGTGAGCAGCCCCGAAACGGAGTCTTATTCAATTACGGTCACAGATGATTGTAATTTCACCGCAACAGATACTTACACTGTCGAGGTGCTTGAACAGGATTTTCCGCTGACTACAACAAATCAAACTGTTTGTTTTGGAGTTGAAGCTCAAAATATAGCGTCCGGTGGATTTTCACCTTACGACTATGATTATTCGGTCGATTCATTGATTAAAGATGACGACGATTTTCTTGCGGTATATCTCGGATATCATTATATCACCGTGACGGATCATTGTGGAAACGAATCCACTGCTGAACTTTTTGTGAAACCTTGCTCTATAGTGATTCCAAATGTCTTCACTCCGGAAGGCGATGGCGCGAATGAGTTTTTCGTGATTGAAGGAATTAAGGGTTTCCCAGGTAGCATACTTACTGTTTACAACCGCTGGGGAAATGAAGTTTTCAGAGGTGAGAATTACGACAACGAATGGAATGGAAAGGATTTGGCGGAAGGAACTTATTATTACGTGCTGAACAGAGTGGACGGCGAAAATTTTGGAGGCAACATAACATTGCTAAGGGCCAGGTAATTGGTGGCATTGAAAAACGGTAGTTATTACTGAAATGAAAAAGATATTTTGTATCATAGCACTATTGGCTGGTGGTCTGGTCTCACAGGCTCAGCTAACCGTCGATAATGCCGTGAATGCATCGGATGGTGTTCAAAATATTCTGTTGGGAGCCGGTGTAACAGTTACGAATATTACCTTCAACGGAGACAACGCACAAATAGGATCATTCAATTGCAATGGAGGCTGCAATCTCAACATTGGGTACGGTCTTGTAATGGGTTCCGGCAACATTGATCAAACTCCTGGCAATACATCTTCAAGTTCTTCTATGACTCCGTCTTCCGGTTTTGGTGCCACGGACCCTGACCTTGCAGAATTAAGTGGTCTTTCACTTAACGATGCAGCAGTTTTGCAATTTGATTTTGAATCAACGGGCAGCACAGTAGCTTTTAATTTCGTTTTTGGTAGCGATGAATATCCTGAATTTGTAAATGCAGGATTCAATGATGCATTTGGTTTCTTCTTAAGTGGACCGGGTATTTCGGGGCCCTACCTGAACAACGCGGCAAACATTGCCCTCATTCCAAATACAACAACTCCTGTTACCATTGATAATGTGAATGACGGATTAAATTCTCAGTATTATGTGGACAACAATGGGAATGTAGGAAACTCAACTGTGATCGAATGTGATGGCTTTACAACCGTGCTTACCGCATATGCAGAAGTTCAATGCGGAGAGACGTATCACATCAAGCTCGCAATTGCCGATGCCGGAGATACAAGTTATGATTCGTTTGTTTTTTTGGAAGCCGGTAGTTTCGAATCTTCGGAGTTATTTTCATCCTTTACAAGCCCCAATTTAGGTCCTCCAGGCGGTGGCTTGTACGAAGGTTGTCAATTGGGTTATGTCAATTTTGTAGTTCCAGAATCCAATGTCGATCAGGTTTTTAATCTCGAGTTTGCGGGCACTGCTCAAAACGGAATTGATATTGATGCCATTCCAGCGCAAATCTTATTTCCAGCGAATCAAACTGAACTTCAAATCCCGATCAATGCTTTATCGGACGGTGTATTGGAGGGCAACGAGTCCTTGGTTATCACCGTTGCGGGCGCCACAGCCTGTGGAGAAGATGTAACGGTTGAAGTAATCATCAGCGATCTGCCAGAACTGAATGTTTTGATGCCCGATGTTACGATCAACTGTGGTGACGAGGCTGTTCTCATGCCGGTTATCAGCGGTGGACTTGGAAACTACCTCGTTGAGTGGGAAACCGGTCTTATCAGCGATTCACTCATTGTATATCCGTCTGACCCTATTTCATATGGCTTCACGGTTACCGACACATGTGGTGTTGCACCATTTGAAGGAATTGCGAATATTCTTTTCGTAGATAACCCTTCTCTTGCTGTAAACATTGGTTCAGATTTGGAGTTGACTTGTCTGGAAGAAATTAATATGATTGGTCAGGTATCCGGGGGACTTGGGCCTTATTAATATGTCTGGACGGTAAATGGAAGCATAGCCTCTTATGATGACTTTCTGAATTTACTTGAAAATACCGACCTGGAAATTATACTTACTATTACTGATGCCTGCGATGAAACCACAAGCGATGAAGCCTTAGTAACATATCCACCAGTTCCGGTTACCGTTGATTTGGGAGCTGATCTGGAAGTTACTTGTCTTGATTTGAGTGTTCTGAGTCCGGATGTGAATGGAGGTATTGGTGCTTATTCATACAACTGGTCAGATCAGGATGGAAACATTGGATCTGGATCTACACTCAATTATCAAACGGACGAAACCGTGACAATTGTACTAGAGGTTGCAGATGAATGTGGCAACCTGGGTAGTGATGCAATTACAATAGGCGTGCCTTCTGTGAGTATTTCATTGGACATAGGAATTGATTTTTCTGCCACGTGCCTGGATCAGACTATGGTAGCGCCGGATATCAATGGGGGCATAGGAACATTGTCATATTCATGGACATTGGATGGAAACTTAATTGGTGATAACGCAACGATCAATGTGCAAGCCGACGATGATGCATTGCTCGTGCTCACAGTAGAAGATCAATGTGGAAATATGTCAAGCGATCAATTGAATGTGGCCATTCCACCTGTACCAGTTTCTGTCATCGCTGGCGAAGATCTTGTCGTAACGTGTCTGGATGTATCACCACTATTAGCATTGGCTTCGGGTGGTGTTGGAGATTATTCGTTTGTTTGGAGTGATTCATCAGGTAGTTTCGGATCGGCCACGGGAATCGATTATCAGGCATCACAGCAAGAAACAATTACGGTTGTGGTAACAGATGAATGTGGCAATACTTCCCAGGATCAACTCCTGATTTCAGTTCCGCCTATACCCGTTGAAATTACAGTGTCAAATGATACTACTATTTGTTTTGGTGAATTCGTTCAGTTAAATGCTCAGGCAGCAGGTGGAGTGGGTGAGTTGAGTTATTTATGGATTGGCGCTCAGGGAAATTCCGCTTCTTCCTTGAATTTGTATCCTACCTCTTCACAGTTGGTAGAAGTTGTTGCCGAAGATCAATGCGGAAACAGCGCTGGCACGAGTGTTTTTGTCAATGTCATTGATATACAACCTGCATTTACGGCCAACTATGTCAATGACAATACGGTGGAGTTTGTAAATAATACTGAAAATGCCGCCACAATACTTTGGGTTTTTAGCGATAGCGATACGTCTACAGAAGAGAATCCGATTCACGAGTTTTCAAATGCGGATGAATGGAGCGCCACGTTGATAGTAACAGCAGCAGAAGGATGTCAGAAATTTATTTCGCAGGATTATGCTCCACTCGGAAATTTATTTGTACCCAATTGTTTTACCCCGGACAACGATGGTATCAATGACTTCCTCTTCGCAGTTGGCCACGATATTGCAACCTTTGAATGGTGGATTTTTGATCGTTGGGGCGAACTAATTTATACTTCTACTGATATCAACATGCCATGGGATGGGTCGTTTAACAGGGGCGAATACTATGTTCCAGATGGCGTGTATTCATACAAAATCAAGGCGACGGGTGAAAGAGACAATGTGATCGAAAAAACCGGAAGTGTTTTGATAATCCGATAGTCTTTCGTCTTGTTTATACCCTCTGAGAAATCCTAAGATGATCTTGTCTTATAGAAGGGTTGAAGTCTTTTGGATGAGCCGCGAGTTATTTTATGTATTCCTAGCGGGTAATCTAAGTAGCGAAATTCGTGTGTAACTTGTTAAGCCTTTCGCCCATGTTGATGATTCAGCTTTTTGTACTTTCGTCGCATGGTAAGATCTTCACTTCTTCGATTGGCAGCCGTTGGACTGATATTTATTATTGGATGCGCTTCGATATCACCTGTGGTTACAAACCAGCCTGCTGATGGTACAAGCCGTCGTCCGAAATTGGTAGTAGGCATTACGGTAGATCAGATGCGCTATGACTATATCGAAAAATTTTGGAATGATTTCGGTGACAAAGGCTTCAAACGTCTTTTGGGTGATGGTTTTTTCTGCCGCAATCTCAAGTACAATTATATGCCCACTTATACCGGGCCTGGCCATGCTTCCCTCTTTACGGGCACCACGCCCGCTTTTCATGGAATAATTGAAAATGATTGGTACGAAAGATCAAGCGGACTCACTATTTATTGTTCTTCTGATTCAACGGCTACTGGCGTAGGAACAAATTCTGCCGCGGGTAAAATGTCTCCGCACTATTTATTGGCATCAACCATTGGCGATGAATTGAAAATTTTCAGTAATGACCGATCCAAAGTTTTTGGAATCGCCATGAAAGACAGAGGTGCAATATTACCGGCTGGGCGCACTGCGGATGCTGCTTATTGGTTTGTTGGTGGCACCGAAGGGGTATGGGCCACAAGCAATTGGTATATGAATGATCTGCCAGCCTGGGTAAGCGATTTTAACACAACAGAAAAGGCCGAAAATTACCTCAATCAAACCTGGAGCCTAATGCTGGATGAGGCAAAATACGATGAAAGTATGCAGGACAACAACGCCTACGAAGCGCCATTTAAAGGTAGTTTACGACCTGTGTTTCCATACAATCTTTCAGAACTGCGCGCTGCGAATGGAAATTTTGATTTGATAAAGGCTACGCCTTTTGGCAACGATCTCACCTTGGATTTTGCAAAGGAGTTGATTGAAAAGGAAGGTTTGGCAGTAGACGAGTTTACTGATATGCTGTGCATGAGCTTTTCAAGCACAGATTATATAGGCCACCAGTTTGGTATTCACTCCCGCGAGGTGCAGGACTGTTATTTGCGCCTCGACAAACTACTCGGAGAATTTCTTGACTACCTGGATCAAAAGGTAGGTCGGGAAAATTATCTGTTGTTTCTTTCTGCGGATCACGGCGGCGCGCCAACTCCAAGTTATATGTCCACGCAACAAGCCTCATCTGGTTACTGGGAAAAGGACAAATTTGAATTAAACCTGGAGAATTGGCTTCAATCAAAATATGGAGTGGGCGATTGGGTAATCAATGAAAGCAATCAAAACATTTTTCTGAACAGGAAGTTAATCGAAGAGAAAAAACTCGACCTTGCCGAAATACAAAAAGCAACAGCCAGTTATGTAGCAGAGCAGCCACATGTGCATGCTGCCTTTTCTGGAGAACAGTTGTCGGGATACAATTTGCAACTTCCCATCATGCAAATGGTCCAATTGGGATTCAGTCAGAAAATGAGTGGCGATGTTATATATGTTTTGGACCCAAATTACATGCAATATGGAATGATGGGTACAACGCATGGTTCGCCCTATGTTTACGACTCCCATGTACCGGCCCTGTTTTTCGGATCAGGAATCAAACATGGTGAATCGCATTCTCCTTATTTTATAACCGATATCGCTCCTACAGTTTCTGCTGTTTGCAAGATTTCATTTCCGAATGCCTGCATTGGCAACCCGATTGCGGAGGCCTTGAAAGATTAATGCACAAGGGCTAATTCGGATTCACAAAAAAAAACATGGTTCACTACAGAGTTTATTATACGCATCCACATCGTCATTTTATAAGTTTCGAAGCGCGTTTCAATTGCAAGGGTATTCAATCCATTCAACTTCAATTGCCAGCCTGGCGACCTGGAAGATACGAGTTGGGAAATTTTTCAAAAAACATCAGAGCCTGGCAATCTTTGGATGAAAATGGAAAACCACTCCCGTTCAAAAAACTAAATAAAGATCTTTGGGAAGTAAATTGCCAATCGTCAAACATCGTTGTTATCCAGTATGAATACTACGCAGCAGATTTGAATGCAGGATCAAGTTATTTGGATGAAAGTCAATTGTACATCAATCCGGTGAATTGTTTTTTTTATGATTCTTCAAGACCTGATACGGAATACTCAATTGAGTTTGATCTGCCATCAGACTATTCCATAGCAACCGGAATGTCAAAAAAATCTGCTCATGTTTTAAAAGCTGATTCTTTTGATCAACTCGCAGATTGTCCGATCATTGCTTCTAAAGAACTTGTGACTTTAGAGTATGAAGCAGAAAACAAAAAGTACTATCTGCACTTTCAGGGTGAGGTAAAATTGGATACGGAAAGATTGCTCAAAGAGTTTAAATCTTTCACCCTTGAGCAATTGAAATTATTTGGTGGAATTCCCTGTCGCGAGTACCATTTTTTGTTTCATTTCCTTCCGTATTTTGTAAGACATGGGGTTGAACATTGTAATAGCACTGTTATTGCTATGGGTCCGGCAGCCGATTTCCAGCAGGATCATCTTTTCAAAGACTTACTCGGCATAAGTTGCCATGAATTATTTCACACCTGGAATATCAAAGCCATACGTCCGGTGGAAATGATGCCATACAATTTTACGGAAGAAAACTACACGCGTTCCGGATTTGTTGCCGAGGGTGTAACAACATACTATGGTGATTATCTGCTATGGCGCACAGGTTCATTTACAAACGAAGATTGGTTTGACGTTCTAACAGAATCCATGCAAACACATTTTGACAACCCGGGAAGGTTTAATCACAGCGTCGCAGATAGTAGTTTTGATACATGGCTCGATGGGTATTCTCCGGGAATTCCCTGGCGCAAAGTTTCCATATACAACGAAGGGTTTTTGATTGCCTTCATTTGCGATATTTGGATCAGACATGCATCTGCCGGAAGGTTTTCTTTGGATGACGTTATGAAGCAGATGTATAAAATATTCGGCATAACCGGATCGGGATATACCACAAAAGAATATTGCGATTTGCTAATGCATTATGGCGGTCCGGGAATTTCAGAAATTATCAATAAACTCATTTTTGGGAAAGAAGATTACAAACCTTTTTTGAAATCAGCCTTGTCAAGGGTTGGTCTTGATCTTGCTGAAATGCCTTCTCCGAAAATATCAGAATCTGCTTATGGATTGATAGTAGAAGAATCGAATACAAAAATCACGGTTCAGTCTGTGATCAGAGATTCGCCGGCCGATCTGGCCGGATTGTGGATTGGCGATGAAATTGTTTCTATTGAGAGAACTGCACCATACAAGAATTTTCAGTTGTTGCTAAAAATGAAGTTGGGTGCGAGTGAATGGCAGATTTTGCGCAAAAACAAATTGCAAAGTGTCATGATTGAGGCATCTGCATCCCCGGTTGTTTTGAAATATAAAATTACTCCCAAGGAAAACCCAACAACTGAAATGACTGCTGCGTTTTCGTCATGGAAAGCCTCTTGCCAGTGATTATTGAAAGGTGATCTTGCGGCAGGATGATTAGGCGACCGGAAACTGGCTCACCAATTTTTCGGCCATATAGTCAAACAGGTTTTTGAGCGGACCTGCAACGATCATTTTCAAAAATGGATTGATATCCGCATTGCATATCAGGTGTGTTTCAACTCCGCCCTCTTTTTTCATAATGTGAGCGTCCAGTGTAAACGGAAATGGCGAACCCTGAGCACTGGTGTAATGAATCAGATGATGTGCTTCAGATGAGCTGTAGTTCAAACCAATGGTGTAGGCATTTTGGATCTTAAATGAACAATGTGTTTCGGAACTTTTCCATTCCGTTATGCGTCCTTCAGGAAGCAGTTTTTCAATATTATTCATATCGAGTAGAAATGCATATACCATTTCTTCTGAGGCAGGCACTACTACTTTTTTACTTTCAATTTGTGTCATCAGGGATGTGTTTTTAGATCAGAATATTGAGAAATTGAGTTATCTCTTGCCCCAAACTTCGGGTTGGGCGCGCCATTTTTTAAGTTCGGCGAGTTGAGAGTCATTGACATAGTGCTCATTTAAGGCCTGTTTTACAAGTGTTTCGTAATCAGTCAGTGTATGCAATTTGCACTTCGCGGCTTTAAAATTCTCTTTGGCCTTATCAAAACCATAGGTAAAAATGGCCACCATGCCTTTCACTTTTGCACCATTTTCGCGAAGCGCCGCAACGGCATTTAAGCTGCTTCCCCCCGTGCTGATGAGGTCTTCAACAACTACCACGGATTGACCGCTTTCCATAACTCCTTCTATTTGATTCCCCAATCCGTGTTTTTTCGCTTCACTGCGAATATAGACAAAGGGCAGCCCCATCTCCTGAGCAACCAGCGCACCCAACGCAATTCCACCCGTCGCTACGCCGGCAATTAAATCCGGTTTTCCGAAATGGTAGTCGATGGTTTCTACAAATTGTTGTCGTAAAAACGTCCTTATTTGGGGATATGACAATGTCTTCCGGTTATCACAATAGATGGGAGACTTAAGTCCGCTGGCCCATGTGAAGGGTTGATCAGGTTTTAATTCAACAGCCTTTATCTTTAGCAGGAATTCAGCTACTTTTAACGCGCTCTCTTTACTATCCATGGCCCAAAAGTATAAAGTTTATTTCGCCAACCGGCCTGTGTTATTCACAACCGCAGATAATCCCGCTCCATCAAAGGAGAAGGGCACCAGTGTTGTTGTGTCTCAAGGTAAAATGGACACTGTGCATATCGAATCCGCGATCAACAACGGAGCAAAAAAAATTCTGCTCGTTTGCGACAATCCCAAGGAATCGTGGAAAGCTTTTACCTCGCAGTTCGAATTCGTACAGGCCGCTGGAGGTTTTGTTATCAATAAGTCTGGTGAGGCATTGTTCATTTTTCGCCTTCAAAAATGGGATTTGCCCAAAGGCAAAGTCGAAAAGGGCGAAAACCTTGAACAGGCAGCCATTCGTGAGGTCGAAGAAGAATGCTCGATTAGCGAATTAATGCTCGAAAATCCACTTTGCACAACATGGCACACCTATATGCAGAACGGCGAACCAATGTTGAAGGCAACTGCCTGGTATGTAATGAAATATGATGGAAATGAAATTCCAAGTCCTCAAACGAAGGAAGGAATTACCGATGTTCGATGGCTAAATTTGGCTGACTTGACCACTGTTTACCGCAATACGTACCCTTCTGTAATAGATGTAATCGAGGAATACCAAAATAAGAGCGCGATCTGAGTCAGGATGCCTCGTATTGACATTCTTTATTTTTTCAATTGTGAATTGATGATTAAATTTGCAGCCATAACGCAGCGACAATATGTCGCATATACAAGGCAGGTAAAATGAATAAACCAGATTTTTCCCAGGACAGTCAGCGCCGGGATTGGAAAACGGTTCCGAGAGAACCAATTGTAATGAGCACAGTGGAAAATATTCGCGTGCTTTACGAAGACAATCACATTATTGCGGTCAACAAAAGAAATTCGGATATTATCCAAAGTGATATTAGCGGGGATCGTACTTTGTGTGAAACCGTTAAGAACTATGTCAAGACGAAGTACAACAAACCCGGTTTGGCTTTTATTGGAACCGTGCACCGTCTGGACAGGCCCGTGAGTGGTGTTGTTCTTTACGCGCGCACCACCAAAGCCCTCAACCGCCTTTCCAATATGTTCAAATACCGCGAAGTACAGAAGACATATTGGGCTGTTGTAAAAGATGCACCCCAACCTGCTGAGGGCAACATTGTCAATTATCTGTGGAAGGACGAAAAGCAAAATAAAACATTCGCTTTTGACGAACCCGCCGGTGAAAGAAAAGAATCAGAATTGAGTTATAAAGTCATTGGTGCTGGCGACAATTACACCTTTGTTGAAGTGTATCCCAAAACCGGAAGACATCACCAGATACGAGCTACTCTGGCAAGTCTGGGAAGTCCCATCAAAGGGGATATAAAGTATGGTGCAAGACGCACAAATGATAATGCATCGATACACCTACACGCCCGCAAAATCGAATTTATTCATCCGGTTAAAAAAACACTCGTAACCATCGTTGCGCCGCCACCGGAAGACGCTCTTTGGGATGAGTTTTTGAAAGTAAGTTTTGATCAGTCAGGAAATCAGTCCTGACAAGATAGGGAACATTTGATGAACAATCTCGGTTTCTTGATCGAAAGAGTGGTGAAAATTGTGTGGGTAAGATCAGTCAATGCTTCGTGCACTATATCTACTTTCGCCCCGCTTTTAAAAGAACAATAAATTGTAGTAAATACATATGAATCAAGCTAAAGAACACGTAAAATGCCTCATTATCGGCAGTGGACCTGCGGGATATACTGCAGCAATTTATGCAGCACGTGCCGATATGAAACCAATAATGTATCAGGGTATGCAGCCAGGTGGTCAGTTAATGGACACCACTGAAGTTGACAATTTTCCGGGTTATTCTAAGGGAGTGAATGGACCAAAAATGATGGAAGATTTGAAAGAACAGGCAGTCCGTTTCGAAACAGATGTTCGCAACGGGTGGGTCACCAAAGTCGATTTTTCAGGTCCAAAACACTATGTGGAAATCGACAATGGCAAACACAGCATACTCGCAGATTCCATTATAATAAGCACCGGTGCAAGCGCAAAATGGCTCGGCCTGCCCAATGAAACCAGACTCCGTGAAGCCGGCGGTGGCGTAAGTGCATGCGCTGTTTGTGATGGGTTTTTTTACCGGAATCAGGATGTAGTTATCGTTGGAGCAGGAGATACTGCTGCTGAAGAGGCTACATACCTTGCCAAATTGTGCAGAAAGGTCTATATGCTCGTTCGAGGCGACAAAATGCGCGCATCAAAAGCCATGCAGCATCGCGTAGAAACCACTCCAAACATCGATATACTCTGGAATACGGATACAAAGGATCTTATTGGCGAGCAAGGCCTCGAAGGTGTGATAGTAAAAAACAACAAAACAGGTGATGAAATGACGATAGCTGCAACAGGATTTTTTGTTGCAATAGGTCACAAGCCAAATACAGATGTTTTTAAACCCTGGATCACCATGGACGAAACAGGCTATATCATCAATGTACCAGGCACGTCCAAAACAAATGTTGAAGGAGTATTTGTAGCAGGTGATGCTGCCGACAAAAATTACAGACAAGCGGTTACTGCTGCTGGCACTGGATGCATGGCTGCCCTGGATGCAGAGAGATACCTTGCTTCAAAAGGAATCCATTGAGAGAAGCAACGCGATAAAAAAGTGAAAGAACCGCCATCGGCTGTTTTTTTTATCCTCTCAAAATTGGACCGTAAATTTTCTCAAGAACAATTTCTTCCTTTTGCCAGCAAAGTACTTCGCGTGCCTTCATGCAGTTCGATTTCCATTCGAAATAAGCTGGATGGTTCAACGCAGTTGTTATTGCTTTGGCAACACCTTCTGATGTGAGTTCTTCACACACAAATCCCACGCCATATTCTTTTACAATACGCGACGTTTCTGGCAAATTGCTTACTAGAACAGGCGTTCCTGCATGGATGTAGTCAAAGAGTTTATTGGGAAGTGATAAAGTATAATTTAAATGCAGTGGTTTATCAATAGAGATACCAAGATCAGCATTGGCTGTGTAATGTTTAAGTTCATGGTAAGGCATTCTACCCTTAAAAACAATGCTTGAACTCAGTCCGAGTTTATCGGCTTTTGTCTTCAGATTTTCAATGTCGCGGCCGGAACCGATAATGTAAAGATGAACATTCTCAAGCCATTGCATCGACTCTACTAATTCGATTCCACCGCGGTCGGGATCAATGAAAGCTCCCTGCAGAAGAACGATTTTTTTATCTTCCGGCATGCCAAGTTCACGGCGTGTTTTAAGTGTATGTTCTTTTGAAAGCACAGGAATATTGCGCACTACCTGAACATCCACGCCATATAGTTTTCTGTATATGGCGGCAATACTTTCATTTACGGTATATACGGACCTTAATTTGGGGAAGATGAATTTCTCAATGCTCAACCAAACAGATTTTTGAAAGCTCCTTCCTGTCAATCCTTCGGCTTCGGTAAAATACTCATGGCTGTCATAAACAAGCTTTTTACTTCTCAAATTACTGATAAGGTAAGCCGGAAGCAGTGTATCAAGATCATTGGCGAGAATGACATCCGTTTTTTTGAACAGTAAATAAAAAAACAATCGGATGTTTAATGCAGCATAAAAAAAAGCACCCTTTGCAAATAGCAATTTGAATCTTTTGATTTCATAAGTCTTGCTGAATGGTTTGCTGTTGGGAAGCATTCGACCAACAAGCGTGATATCAAATCCAAGTCGCTCCAGAGTGAGGCAAACTTTGCCCACGCGTTGATCGAACTCCAGATCATTTGAAACCAACACCGTGATATGTAATTTCTTATTCAAGGGCCGGAGCTTTCCTGATTTAGGTGTAAATCGTTGGTATTCTAAATATCACTTCTATTCAGTTCACGCGATTTCAGAATCCCTGAACTCCGTTCACGGTAGTGTATTTCAGAACATAGTTTTTGTCGGGATAAATGCGCTTAAAGGCACTCTGAACCATGAGCGTTGCTTCATGAAATCCACACAATATAAGTTTCAATTTTCCGGGATAGGTATTGATATCGCCTATAGCATAAATGCCAGGTACATTGGTGCTGTAGTCAAACGTATTTACCTCTATGCTGTTCTTGTCAATATTTAAACCCCACTCTGCCAAAGGGCCAAGTTTGGGCGATAATCCAAAAAGTGGCAGCCAATGGTCCGTAGTTAAAGTAGACTCTCCTTCGGGTACATGTTGGATTTTGAGTTCGTGGAGTATTCCATTTCCATTCACCCCAATAACTTCTGCATCTGTGAGCAGGTTTATTTTTCCGCTTGCACTCATATCCAAAACTTTTTGAACACTGTCGGGATGTCCGCGAAAACTTTTACTGCGATGTATCAATGTGACGTCACTTGCAATGCCATTGGCTAGAAAAATACTCCAATCCAGGGCGCTGTCTCCACCGCCACTTATCACCACCTTTTTACCCTTGTAAAAACCAGGATCGCGAACGATGTATTCAATCCCTTTGTCTTCGAAATCGGTTATATTGGCAATAGGTGGTTTGCGCGGCTCAAAGCATCCAAGTCCGCCTGCAATGGCCACCACTGGAGCTTTGTGAATTGCGCCACGACTTGTAGTTACAAGAAAATATTTATCGTCTTCCGTTTTTTCTATTTTTTCGGCTCGTTCTCCAAGTGTAAATCCAGGTTTAAATGGCTCTGCTTGTTTCATCAGATGATCAACGAGTTCTCCGGCCAATACTTCAGGAAAACCAGGGATGTCATAGATCGGCTTTTTGGGATAAATTTCTGTAAGTTGACCTCCCGCCTGCGGAAGGGCATCAATCAAATGGCAACGAAGTTTTAATAGTCCGGCTTCAAATACGGTGAAGAGTCCGCATGGACCTGCTCCGATAATGATGATGTCGGTTTCAATTTGTGGTTGATTCATTCAATGGAAATAAGGGCGCAAAAGTAGTTCGAAGCTCAACAAGCCCAAAGCCGAATTGTTTTATACCCGATTAAAATGCTATGATCCTTGTCAAAAAGCAGTTGGTTTGAGGAGGAAAGATTCATTGGAAAAGCTCAAACTTTTTCTCCAGAATCTGGAATTCAACCCGACGATTCTGTGCCCGGCCATTTTCAGTCTCATTGTCAGCTACGGGGTTTTGTTTTCCAAAAAATGTGAGTTTCAGGCGGTCTTCTGCAATTCCTTTTTTTGTAAGATAGTCGATTACATGCTTTGCCCTTCGCTCAGAAAGTTCAAGATTGTAGCCGTCTGGACCAACAATGTCTGTAAATCCTGATATTTCTATATACATCGATTTGTTTTTGCGAAGTAACTGGTAGACTTCATCCAACTGTTTTTGTGCGTCGGTTGTTATTTCATCTTTGTCAAAATCAAAAAGAACTGCATCCAATTTGATCTTGCTGTATTCACTTAGTTCAAGCGGTGGATCTACAATATTGCTCGCAATTACGTCATTTTCACAACTGCACTCCGACCGATTTTTTACAGGCTTTACACTCACATTATCAATGTAGGTGTAAGACCAAGAGGACTGGCCTTTGCCTTTCAGATCAACAGTGCGACGAATAATTTTAAGCTCTTTATCGAATAGAAAATTGCCGATAGTAAGGTATTCTTCTCCGCCCTTTGCCGTGTACATATCACTTATCAAAACCCATTGGTCATTCTCATCCAACATATGCAGCCGTAGGTTCGCCAGTGCTGGTTCGAGTTTCATAACCCCTGTTTGATCCTGCTTTGCTTTTTCCTTTGTTAGCGCCACGCCAAACCCGTCTGTAACAAAACTCGTGTAATCTGCAGCGCTCACGTATAGTTCAATGCACACTTTTTCGCCCTGATTGAGGGGACGGATCAATTTTGTCTGCAGATATTCGCGGTAATTGCGTTGACCACCCGTGCTGAAAGTAACGAGACCCGCATAGGCACTGCCTTCTTTTGCAATCTGATCACCAAAGATGTTTTTTGGTACACCGGCTTTTTCACTGCAGGTATTAAAATAATCGGGAGTGCCATCTCCAGGTTGCCACCAGCCATTGATAGTATTCAGGTATTGCTGATTAAAATTGGTGGGGCAATAGGTTTTTGTCTCGAAACTTCCGTTTTGAACGAGTTCTTGTCCTTGAAATGCAAGCGCACCAAGGAATAGTGTTATGAAACAACTGATGAATTTCACTTCTGCAATAACTAAAAATACTTCGATTTATTTCAAAAGAAAGGGCTGCGTTTTCAGGCAGCCCTTGTTCGAAATATCAGGCCAAAATTTTCAGCCCGGTTTTTTTTTGGAATTCGTGAAAAATTATTTTAATGCAAGCTCAATTCTTCTGTTTTGTGCTTTTGACATCGGAGTTGGTTTGGTGTTCGCTGGAGCGTCGTTGTTCTTATTTACAACCGTGATGCGCGTAGCGGAAACGCCATTGTCTGTGAAATATTTCTTAATTGTTTCAGCACGTTTTAAGCCAATATCAGCATAGCGAGGATTCATTTTGGCCTCGTCCATTTCATCTGCATCGCAATGGCCTGTGATTTCAATTTTTAGCATTGGATTGGAATTCAAAATGCCCAATACCTCATTGAGGTCTGCTGAAAACATTTCAGAAGTTTCATTTGAAAGGAAGGCATAATAGACTGCGGTATTGGCAATAATTTGTTCAGGTTTCATGTCCGGCGACTTCGCGCTGGCGCGGCTGTAGATGAGATCTGGATCACGGTCTTCTGGCTTTCCACAGAAACACTGGCTTGCCGCTTCTACTTCTACAACTTCAATTTCGTCGATGTAGTAATAGGCCTCATTGCCTTGTAGCGCCGACGAACCGGCTGGTTTCTTCACTTTTACGGGTTTAAGGTCGTCTTCAATTCCGAAACCACCTATAATCAGGTATTCTTCCTTGCCTGAGCCTATTACTGTTCCGCAAATTGTTTCCCAACCATCATTGGTAACAATAGCCTTGTTGGTCTTCTCCAATACTTGCGGACTAAATGCAAGTGCTTTGTCTTCCTGATTTTGTACCTTACGATCGCTGAAAAATGCACCTACATTGTTCACCCCAAATTTGGAACAACCCGCCAGACTCAAATTAAAACGCACGCAATAACGTTTGTCTTTTTCAAGCTTCTTGTTGAGTTTAACCTGTATATAGGTTTTGACCTTTTTGGGATCTTTGGTATAGGCGCGAAATCCAGCATAAGCATCGCCATCATTCATTGGATCACGGTATCCATAATCGTTTTGTGGAACTCCTGTCTTGGTTCCTTTTGAATCTTTGTGAAAGAGATCTGCTGACGTCTTGTTGGGTGTTGTCCAATCTTTGCAGAATGTAGTGAGCTGTCCGGTAGCTTTTAGACCTTTTACATCAGCGTCTTCAAAACTGCCGTTGGGAACAATATTGCCTGTAGAAACAACATCTTCCGTGGTTTCTTCCTTAGAAGTTGTCTTTCCGGTGGGCTTTTTCTGAGCAAAAACGTTCGCTGAGAAAAGAATTGCTGCAGCGAGCATTACATGATGAATTTTCATTTTTCTTGGTATTGATATTCTTGAATGGTTGATATAAAATACTGAAGTTTTGATTTCTCTATATCCGGGTATACTCCGTGGCCTAAATTAGCAATATACCTGTCTTTGCCAAAAGACTCGAGCATTTTTACGCTTTCAGCCTGTATAAATGCTTTATCACCATAGAGAACAGCCGGATCGAGGTTGCCCTGCAAAGTTTTACCCTCGCCAACCACTTTGCGCGCCCATTTTGGCTCCACATGCCAGTCGAGACCAATAGTCGCGCAGGGCAATTGACCAATATCTTCCAATGAAAAGAATGCTCCTTTGGAAAATACAGTTACTGGTACCTCGGTAATGCTCTCGCAGATTTGGCGGATGTATGGCAATGCGTATGTATTGTAAGTGCTTTTATTCAAAATCCCGGCCCAGCTATCAAACAACTGAACCATGTCGCAACCAAATTTAATCTGTGCTTTCAGGTAAAGAATGGTTGCCTGGGTTATCTCCCTTAGCAACCCATGTGCCAAAGTTGAATTTTGAGACAACATTGCCCGTGAACGCTCGAAAGTTTTTGAGCCACGGCCTTCTACCATGTAGCAGAAAATGGTCCATGGAGCCCCGGCAAATCCGATTAGTGGAACTTTGTTGCCCAAACTGGATTTAATATTTCGAATGGTTTGAAAAACATATTCAAGTTCCGCCTCAACTTCCGTTGAGTTGAGCCGGCCCAGATCTTTTTCAGTCGAAATCGTTTCCGCAAAGTGTGGTCCACGACCTTCATCCATGGTATAAGGAAGGCCCATGGCCTCTGGCACGACTAAGATGTCCGAGAAAAGGATAGCCGCATCAACGCCCAATATGTCAACAGGTTGAATAGTAACTTCACAAGCCAAATCGGGATTCATGAGTAGGGCTTTAAAACTGCCCGCTTTGGCGCGCACTTCGCGATACTCCGGCAACACGCGGCCCGCCTGGCGCATCACCCATACGGGCACGCGTTCGGTTTTTTCCCCTTTTGCTGCCCTAAGGATGAGGTCATTTTTGAAATTCATAGGGTGGACAAATTTAGCGCGTTCAGGCGAGGATACACTGTTTGAAATGAAAGGAATTATCGAATGGTAGTGTTCCGCTTTTTCTGTGATTGTTTACCCGATATGAAATTTCAGACCTTCAATCCGATGAACTCCTTTAGAATAACTTCCACTTACGATGCGGCTTAAAGTCTTATAATGCTCTGGATGTTGCATAAAGTCCATGCCTGAGGTATCAACTATTACAATGCGCATCTCTTCATGCTGCCTGATGAACTCCAGATATTGATTCTGAATATTTTCCAGGTAATCATCGGTGATTTTTTGCTCATAATCCCGGCCGCGGCTTCGAATATTTTTTTGCAATTGATCAACTCCAAGGTAGATGTATACAATCAGATCTGGTTTTGGACAAGCACCTTCTACTATTTCATACAATTTAAGAAAGAGGTCATATTCATCCAGATTAAGATTGTTTTTGGCGAAAATCTGACATTTGCCGATGAAATAATCGCTTATAATAACGGGTGAAAACAAATCCTGTGTTTTGAGCTCCCGTTTTAGTTGGGAAAATCGCTCGGACAAAAAACTTAGCTCAAGAGGAAAAGAATATCGATCCTGATTCTCATAAAATTTGGGTAAGAATGGATTGTCTGCGAATTCTTCAAGAATAAGTCTCGCACCGAATTCTTCTGCAACTTTTCGGGCAAGGCTTGTTTTGCCCGCGCCTATATTGCCCTCTATGCTGATGTATTTATACAAAATAGCTTACTGAATTTTGAGAAAGAAAACGGCGTTTCATCTGTCGTCCGAATGGTTGCGAATCTATCAAAGAGTTTCGCAGGGAAATTTATAAAATGCAATGATGTTAAATTCACAGAGCGGTTGCACATTGCGCTCTGATTTTCATGAGTACCATTCAATTTACAATCGATCAGGGCAATACCAGGACAAAATTGGCCATCTTTGAAGACCGGAATTTGTTAGAGCAATGCACTTTTGGCGATAAAGACCAGGAGGAAAGGGTTCTCGAAAAAATCAAGTCATCCAAAGCATCCAAAGGTATTTTCAGTTCCGTGCGGGATAACCAATCCGATTTTATAATCCGATTAAATGAAAATTTTGTCGTCTTGATTGAAAGTCCGGAACTTGATATGCCTTTTCAAATGAATTACGAAACCCCAGAAACGCTGGGTTCAGATAGAAAAGCCAATGCGGCGGCGTTTATGGCCGAATTTGGACTCAAAAACGGACTTATCGTTGATTGTGGCACCTGTATTACGTATTCTCTTTTGCTCGAAGGAGCTTTGTCCGGCGGAGCCATCTCTCCCGGAATTGCTATGAGATACAGATCGTTAGGTGATTATACGGGAAGGCTGCCCACCCTGCCACCATTATTCGAATTACCACCGTATCTCGGAAAATCGACTTCAGGCAGTTTGCGAAGCGGCGTAGAATTGGCAATTGTAGGTGAAGTTGAAAAAATGATTGAGCAATATTGTAGTCATATCAACGATCTTATCGTCATTATCACCGGTGGCGACATGTCATTCTTTGAGCGGCATCTGAAAAGCCCCATTTTTGCGCGCCCTTTATACACATTAACAGGACTGAATGAAATTTTTCTCTGCAATACAAAATAAAACCGGAATACTACCCGCATTGGCTTTTTTGCTGATTTGCGGAGTTACAGCGCATGCCCAAAGCACCAATAGCACTTACAGTAGATTCGGCATTGGAACCATTGTAAACGGGAGCAACATCAAATCTGCTGGTATGGGCGGTCTGCAAAGTCCGATGCTCGATGCCAACACCATCAATTTGTATAATCCGGCTTCCTATTCGGTGCTCGAAATGACCACTTTTCAGGTAAGTGGTCGTGGTACTTTTCTGAAGTCAGAAACAACGGATGCGAATTCAAAATACAACGGTGGTTCAATTGGCGAAATGTCTATAGCATTTAAGAAACCAGGCTCTAAGTGGGGATTTGCTGTGGGTTTGCGTCCTTACAGCATTGCCGGTTATTCACTTAGTCAGGAAACAGATTTAAGTGATAGTCTGAAAGCGGAATACAATTATGAGGGTTCGGGTGGATTAAACGAAGCGATAGTTGGAGTCGGTCATTTTCGAATTATTAAAAATAAACGGTTGGTTTGGAATGAGTCAAAAAGTGTAAAGGATACTTTGAACTACAATCATATTTTGTGTTTTGGTCTCAACACAAATTACCTGTTTGGCAATGTAACTCAGACAAATCGGGTCATTTTTTCAAATGTTTTATATAACAACACAAGGACAACACGAAACTTATTTGCACAGGGCATTCTTTTTCAGGGTGGCCTCGTTTACCAGATACCATTGAAATTGGTTTACGAGGGTAATAGAAAGCTCCTGAAGGAGAGTTTTTATCTGCAATTGGGGGGTACTTATACCATGGGCAGAGATTTGCGCACACGTTTGGGAGTTCTTACAGAATCATTTAAGTATACCAGTGATGGAGCCGAAACAGTCGTAGACACTGCTTACCAGGATGCCGGGTCAAGAGGTCATCTCACCCTGCCACAACGATTTACATTTGGTCTGGCATTCAAAAAAACAAAACAACAAGTGGGAACGTTAATCCTTGGAATTGAGTTTACTGCCCAGAATTGGTCTTCTTATAAAGTTTCAAATCCTAATGAAGGCGAAGTAGTAAATTATCTCAATCAATTTGCGTCATTGGGATTTGGTCTGGAATACAAACCGTCCGAGAGCCAGAATACAGATTTGCTTCACGCCATTCATTACCGATTGGGCGCACGCTTTGAAGATTCAATTCTATCGCTGAATAATATTGGACTTCAGAATAAAGTTGTAAGTGCGGGACTATCCATTCCTCTGCTTAAAAGCAGCAACAGAATGCACCTTTCTGCTGAATACGGAAGATTCGGAACGACCGAAAACAATCTTGTTCTTGAAAAACAAACTACCATCTGGTTTGGCTTCACATTTACCCCAAGAGAGCCATGGTTTTTCCAGCGTAAATACGATTGATTGGTGTTGTTGCAAATGCGAAAGAACCTGCACATACCGTCTCTTTTATTTTATCTCGTTTTTGCGATCACAGGTTTATCCTGCAAAAATGAAATTGCGGAAATCAGAGCACTTACAGACACCAATCGATTGCCGGTGCAAAGCAGCTACAATGCAGAGTACATTTTAACAGAAAAAGGCCTCGTCAAAAATAAATTGATTGCAACCCAATTGGATCAATATCAAGGCGAAGAAGATTATATCGAAGCTACTGGTGGATTTACGATGATTTTTTATGATAGTCTTCAACAGGAAGAAGCCCGCCTTAACGCTGTAAAAGGCAAATACGACACCAAGCAAAAAAGATTGATTGCATGGGAGAATGTAGAGCTTTTTAATGTCAAAGGAGATAAACTGGAAACAGAAGAGTTGATTTACGATCAGGATAGCAGCTTGATTTACACCCAGAAATTTGTTTCAATCATGATGCAGGACGACACTCTGCATGGCATGGGTCTGGAAAGCAATGACAGCTTCACGAAATATAAAATTCTGAAACCATATGGGAAGTTTCAGTTGAATGAAAATACAAACCAATCCAATGTATCAGATAAATAAATTCTTCGTCCATTTCTGGCTTGCGATTTCCATTGCAACTTTTATATATGCGCTATACGAAGTTTATTCATTGGGTTGGGAGAAGGGAAGTCCCAATTTTTTTATTCCCATAATTGCATTCTTCTGGTGGCTTTTCAGAAGAGGGGTTACCCGCAGAATGGAGAAAAAAATGCGTGAAGGAAACAACAGGTAAAAAATAATCCCGATACCTCGCGATACCGGGATTATCAACCAAAAACCTGACGATAATGTTTTTAAAATTGCATTATCTCATTCCTACCTTATACTTATTTCACTTCTATCAGTTGGGCCTTGTCATTTACCTCTTCCGTTTTTTTCGGCAAGGTCACATGCAAAATTCCTTCCAGGTATTCTGCCGAAATACCACTTAGATTTATAGATTCTGGCAGATTAAAAAGTCGTGTAAACTTTTCATAGCTGAACTCCTTGCGCGTAAATCTTTCGTTTGTTGAGTCCTTCTCTGATTTTTTCTCTGCGCTTATTCGAAGTGTTTTGTCTTCAATCTTCACATCAAATTCACCTTTGGAAAAACCGGGTGCCGCAAGCTCGATTACAAACTGAGTTTCACTTTCTTTGATGTTAGCCGCAGGAGTGCTAAATCCACTGCGCAATGAAGAATTCAAAAATTCTTTTACTGGAATGTCATTGAAAAACTGATCAATTCCAAAATAGGGGGTGCCAAATGGGCGTGTTTTGATTACTGGAAACATATGCGTAAATTTTAAATTGTTTGTTGACGTCGTGTAGTCAACTTATTTACCAAACTGAAAAATCGGTTTTTTCTGCAGTAAAAAGCAATATAAGCAAGACAAATTGGCATTGATGTTCTGTGCAATAGGTCAAAAATTCCGATTTTGGATTCTGCTTTCTATCTTTGCCTCATGAAAATGATATGGCTCGTGTCTTTTTTGACACCAATGTTGGCTGCCGGGCAACTTGAACATTCGCTATTGTGGAAAATTACCAAGGAGGGAAGCTCTCATAAATCCTTTCTTTTTGGAAGCATGCACACCAATGATTCTATTGCAAATTCATTTAGCGAATCGTGGTGGAATGCCTATGATCAATGTGATGTTTTGGCAGCAGAAGTAAGTATAAATGATGTCCGGGATCAGGCGTCCGCACTGTCGGCAGCCATCATGAAGGATACGCTGTTGCAGGATCTCTATTCTGCTGATGACTATAAAACCATAATGACATTGCTTGAAAGGGAATTTGACCCGGTTTATGTTAACCTTATGAAGGGATTGAAACCATTTTACATCCTTGCTTTAATAATGGAAATGCCAAAAAATGGTGAGTCTGTTCAAAGCGTCATGGATATTCGTCTACAAGTTCTGGCTCAGGAAAAGGGAAAGCAAATAATTGGACTGGAAACTGCCGATGAGCAGGCATCTAGTATAGACGTCCTTAGTCTAAATGAGCAGGCGGAACTGTTATTGAACTATGCAAAGAATGAAATTGAAGCGAACAAAGAATTTGAATCACTCAAAGCTTTTTATCTCGAACAGAATCTTGATTCATTAAGTGAGTCAAAAGCCAAAGAGTATTTTCCAGTAAAACTTACAAGGGAATTGGTAGTGGGTCGCAATGAAAGATTCATGCGCAAACTCGCCGGTCCTTTGGAAAGCTCAAATGTATTTTGCATGGTTGGTGCAATGCATCTACAGGGAGAAAATGGGCTGATTGTTATGCTCCGAAAGCAAGGATACACGGTAGAACCAGTAGAATTTACTTTCGGTACGAAGTAGGGCAATGGTAAATTCAGTAAAATAAAAGAGGCCGCAAATGCGGCCTCTTTGTGTAAGTTCTATTAGGGATATTGGTTATTCGATAATCAACTTCGCAGACTGCGTTTGATCACCAATAACAAATGTCATGTAATAAATGCCTGCAGCACAGAATGTAAGGTCTACATTTTCTGTGCGTGATCCGGCAACGTTGCCAAGTTCTTTGGCAGTTACTATTCTTCCAGCCTGATCAGAAACGGTGTAGGTGGTTTTAGAACCGCCAAGTCCGTTGAGATTAACTATGAAAAGTCCATTGCTTGGGTTTGGATAAATATTGATCTCATAAGCAATACCGAGCTCATTAACTCCGGTAATGGTGATAGACTGAGAAACTTCGCAACCATTGGCATCTGTAATAGTTAAAGTATAGGTACCAGCATCAGAAGCGCTTGTGAAATCAGGAAGGTCTTCACTGGTAGTTACAACGTTTCCGTCAGAATCTTCCCAACTGTAATCATAAGGCTGAACGCCACCTATTACATCGTAGGGAGTGTTTCCTCCAGGATCGGAGTTGATATTGTCGTTGCTCAGATTTTGAATTTGTATTTCAGCAGGCTCATCAACGGCCACATTGGAGATTACAAATTCACAACCACTATTGTCCATTACCGTTACGGTGTAGGTATTGGCATCCAAACCAGTTATTGGGTTGGCGCTGCTAAATGCGCCGCCAGTGCTGTATTGGTATGGTGATGTTCCGCCTACAGCATTTACAGTAATAGATCCGTTGTTATCTCCGTTACAAAGCACATCTGCAGCAGCAGCGCTGCCACCAAGAGCTTCTGGTTCAGAAACTACTGCGGCACCACTCAATGTGAATTCACATCCATTTGAGTCTGTTACATAAGCATCATAAGTATCGGCACCAAGTCCTGTAAACATCGGATTTGGAAGGTAATCAACACCATCCAGACTAAATGCGTATGGTTCGGTTCCACCTTCTGCAGAAATCGTAACGGTGCCATTTGTTTCACCGTTGCAGAGAATGTCATCCCCAGAAGCTGTGGCATTCAAAACATCAGGTTGTTGAACGAGTACTTCGAATTCTGCTACACACTCATTTTCGTCCATAGCATAAGCCATGTATGTGTCGGCAGCAACATCCATCATGGTAGGATCGGTGGTGTAGGTAACGCCATCAAAGCTATAAGTGAAATCACCGGTGCCTCCAGAAGCAGTCAGTGTAATCGAACCGTTGGAATCGCCATTGCAAAGTGGCATGGCAACTTCGCTACCGGTTGTAATTGCAGGGCCACCAGCAACTTCGAAAGCAAGTTCTCCGATACAGCCATTTTCATCTGCAGCATAAACAGTATATGCACCAGGAGTGAGGGCATCCAGGATCAGGTTAAAATCACCGCCCTCGATATCATACACATCATCGCCATCCAAATCAAAATCAATATCTCCAGTTCCACCAGTGAAAGTCAAAACTTGCTGACCATCTGCAGAATTAAAGCAAGAAGCAGCTAACTCAGCACCTTCAAAAAGCGCAATTTCACCTGGTTCGAAAATATCAAAGCTTGAAGAACTGGCTTCACAGCCATTTTCGTCGGTGGCAACAAAAGTGAAAGTGCCGCCATAAAGGCCGCAATAGCTCGGACCCGCCAATTCAAGAACATTGCCTTCGCCATCCAGAACAGGTTCGTCGTTGTCATCATGTATCATGAAGGTAAGATCTCCTGTTCCTCCTTCTGCAATCTCAAGACTGGCGCAGCCATTGGCATCTTGCGCGCAGCTTACATCTGAAGAAGTAATACCGTCCATGAAAATTTCAGGCGTGAACAATTCTACATCCTGAGTTACCGAGCAGGTTCCGAAAAAGCCACCTGGATTAAAGCTCTCATTGTCGAAGCGTGTGTCTTCGATGGTTACTGAATAGATGCCATTACCAAGACCCTCCACGATTTGTGGACTCAAGCCATTTTCACCAAGAAGATCACCATTGTAGTAATAGCGGATATAATCCTGAGCGCCATTTCCAACAAAATAAACCGATCCATCCATATTGTATGAGCAAGTAGGATCTACCAGCGTTATTTCTTCAAAGTCGATAGCACACTCATAGAGACAAAGACCATTTTCGAATTCAGCAAGTGCATTGTAGTTCAATGCGGTTTGGTCGGTGCAACCGGGAACTCCACAATCAGTACTTCCAAATTGGAAGCCTGTTTGAAGAATATACTCATCATTCAAATCGTCGTAATCCGGGAAACATTGAATATTGAAGATTCCGCAAATGTTTCCATCTGTTGTGATTTGTGCAATCAATACCTTAAGATCATCACCTGCTCTGGTTTGATCATTGTCCGGATCGACTACACTCGGGATACCAAACCAGCCACCACCGATGGAGGTGTTTAAGGTCATGGAAGCACCGCCCAATGGACTGGTGTTGAACAATTGTGTTTTCCACGGCTGAGCAACGTCTTCTACAGAATAAACGGTGTTGGTAGAACCATCGTTGCAGGTGTAATCCAAAGTTACGTAGGAGTCATATCCTACCACTGGAATAGTGTTGATGGTATTGCAACTGGCAAAGTTACCCACCACGCCACCAAGCGGATGATTCCAGATACCAGCGCCATCCAGTGTTAAAATCAGTGGAGCGTCGTCATTTCCGGAAATGGAAGCCACACGATCGTTTGGATTGGTACAATTGGCCCAGATTCGGTAGGTGGAATAGCCTGTGGGATATCCAGTGATACTTGCGTCATCAGTGTAAACTGTTTCAACAGATACATCAATCACCTGCGCACCAGCATTGAGAATTCCGAATGCAAAAAGCGCAAAAAGAAGTAGAGATCTCTTCATGAGTTGTTATTGGTTTTGGTACAGAAAAATCGGTTATGCAAAGGCCAAATATAGAGGGTCTGATTAACCATCAAAACTAAACTTTAAAAAACTTGTTGGTTTCCTGCTATATAAAAGGAAACCCTTTGTAAATCAATACAAAGGGTTTCAGGGTGGGAAAAATTTCCCGGTGTTGTGATCAAATGACTTACTTCACCGCAACACGTATGGTCTGAGCGGTCAACCCGTTCGAGATTTCGAGTGTATAAATTCCTTTAGCCAGTTTGTTAACAGGGATGGAAGTGAGGCGATTACCACTGATGGTGCCTAAATTCTCTGCTACCACAACCTGACCAAGACTGTTGATCAAAGATAAAGTAATTTTCTGTGCAAATGGTGCATTGAAGCTAACATTGATCAGATCTTCAGCTGGTACTGGGAAAACCTTCAGATCTGTTACCAGGTCGGTTTCGTTCACACTTACTACGCATGGATCACATGAATCAAAAGTAAAACAGATTGTTGTGTCATTGGGTGAAGTGCGAAGGAATTGCCTATTGTCAGAGAAGGTGCCGTTATCAACTCCGCAAGATCCAGGCAATGCGCTGAAGTCTGCGCTTTCTTCCAACCAGTTTTCTGCTGTATTGGTATTGTCTGCACCAATTACAAATTTGAAAAATGCACTTGCTGGACAAAAATCAGGGAAGATCGCTTCCCAGATACCGTCAGCGTTGGAGTCTGACATTTGAAGGGCACCGGGTTGCCAGTTCGGACTGGTGAAATTACCCATAACCCACATATATTGACCAGCTGGAACGCCAGTTGTAGGCTGAAGCACACTGAAAGTTACGTCAGTTGGAGGGTTTACGATCGGGCATGGTTGATCAGAACTGAAACATACCGTTGGCAATGTTTGTGGTGTGTCAGCAACTACAGTCAATGGACGGTCACCGATACCTTCCCATCCGCCTCCGCCGATGCGGTACTTATACGAATATGAACCTGGTTGAAGACCAACTGTGATACTCCAGACTCCACCACCCATATCGGTCATTGGAGCTCCAGTAGACCAATCGGTAAGTGTACCCATCAGATTTAAACCTTCTGATACATCTGCGCAAGAAGCCGTCATATCAACACTGAATGTAACATTCACCGGCTGAGAGCAGGTTTCGCACAAAGACCAGCAATAAGCAGGAAGCGTTGTATTAACATCTGCGATCTCTGCAAGGCGATTACCATTGCCAGGGCTGCAGGCTCCAACAACGGTTTCGTTTGGATTGCCCCAGTCATTGCCATTGATGTATTTGTATTCAATAGAGGTCATCGCCCCTACAGTTACGACCGCTTCCCAAACGCCATCTTCATTCCAATCTTGAAGGGGAGTAGCATCCGCCGTCCAGTCGCCTGGATCACCGTCAGGGTTTTGAAAGTTACCAGCTACGTGAACTCCATTTGGGCTTATTGCGCCTTGCGTAGACATATCTATACGAAAGCGAACTGCATTTTCACCACAGGCAACACACTGAGCATAACATACACTGAATTCTGTATCAGCATCTGCCACCAAAATTTGACGGTTATCATTTCCATTCACCTCAACCTGGCAAGTTGAAGGTACATCTTCTACACCAGGCCAATTGTTGTCATTGATGAATTTGAATTCGTAACGTGCAGGATATAAAGATAACACCACGGAATATATGCCGTCCGCATCGCCATCAGTGAGTTCAATTGCATTAGGAGTCCAGTTGGGGTAGCCTGCATTGTAATCCACAGGATATACAGTTCCATCTTGGTCAGGATCATTAAAATTTCCTGCAACGTGCACTCCATTAGGAGAAACAGTTACATTCGTCATGTCTACGTTAAATGTGACATTCACTTGCGCACTGAGCCCCATAACAGCCAACAGTGAACAAATTGATAAATAGAATTTTTTCATTTGTTTTTATGTTTGATTTTGAGTTGGTGTACTTTTAACACTTTGTCAAAAGTAAAGACTTTCATCCAATACAAGTAAAGTATATGAAATTTTCCTCGAATTTTTTTAAAATTATTGTGCATTCTTTTTTTCTTCTGGCCGCAATGTCTAGTTGCATTAAGGGTTTGAGTAAAAAGCAATTACAGCCAATTGTTTCCAGAGTAGATCCTCCATTTTGGTGGGTCGGTATGAAGAATTCTGAGCTTGAGTTGATTTTTAACGGAAAAAATATCAACCGCTTTGAAATCACCCTTCAATCACAATCCTGCCGCATCCTCGAAATTACCAGACCTGAAAATCCAGATTATGTATTTGTGAAAATTGATATTGGAGACAATCAAAGCGCGGGCGCGATCAATTTTAACTTTGCTGCACCTAAAGTGAAAACCTTTACCTATTCCTATTCATTGAAAGCGCGCGAGAATTATACGCCCCAGGGGCTTGATCCAAACGACCTGATTTATCTTGTTTTTCCCGATCGATTCAGCAATGGAGATCCTGGGAATGATGCAATTGCCACCATGAATGAATTTATCTCTGATCGCAAAGGCCTTAAGACTCGTCATGGTGGTGATCTCAAAGGTGTCTTAAATCATCTTGATTACCTAAAAGATTTGGGAACAACCGCTCTTTGGCTGAATCCCGTTTTGGAGAACAATCAACCCTACGAAAGTTATCATGGATATGCATTTACCGATCACTACAAAATTGATCCACGCCTCGGAACAAATGAGCTCTATTGTGATTTAGTTGATTCCTTGCACAAGCGTAAAATGAAGATTGTTTGGGATGTGGTTTACAATCATGTCGGTAATGAGCATCACCTCTTCGAAAATTTGCCTGATAGCAATTGGGTGCATTGGTTTCCGGCTTTCACTAGAACCAATTACCGGGCTGAAACGTTGATGGATCCATACGCTTCTGAAAAAGATCGGTCAGTTATGTCAAACGCCTGGTTTGATAAACACATGCCAGACCTCAATCAACAGGACAACCATTTGGCGACTTACCTTATCCAGAACTCCATCTGGTGGATAGAATATGCACACATTGACGCCTATCGCATTGATACCTATGCTTACCCCGATCAGCTTTTTATGAAAAGTTTGAATGAAGCGGTCCTTCGGGAGTATCCTTCCTTCATGTTATTTGGCGAGACATGGGTTCAGGGTTCACCCGTTCAGGCCTGGTTCACAGGCGACAATGGATTGAATGCAAACTACTCTTCATCATTGCACGGTGTAACTGATTTTCAATTGTATTTTGCAATTACCAATGGGCTCAATGAAGATTTTGGTTGGGAGAATGGATTCAGAAGAATTGAAATGACATTGGGTCATGACTATTTGTATAAAAATCCATACCTCAATGTTACACACCTCGACAATCACGACCTCAGCAGGTTTTACAGTGTGGTTAAGGAAGATTTGTCGAAATGGAAAATGGGAATAGCGATGTTGTATACACTTCGCGGAATTCCTCAAATCTATTACGGAACCGAAATTCTGATGAAGAATTATTCCGATCCGGATGCAAAAGTGCGTGAAGATTTTCCGGGTGGTTGGATTGGTGATTCGATCAACAAATTCAATCCCGCCAATTTGAATGAAAATGAATTGGAGGCTTTTCTGTTTTGTCGAAAGTTGGGTGCATTCAGAATAGAAAATCCTTGGTTTGGCAATAGTCGGTTAAAGCAATTTGTGCCAGAAGACAATACTTATGTATACTTCCGATATGATGAGGAACATTTGGTGATGTGCGTTTACAATGGAAATACGAATGAACGCACGATGGATCTTAACCGATTTACGGAATGTATCGGCAGTCATTCAAAATCAAAAAATATTCTCACCGGCGAAACTTTGGAAATGAAAAGTACCTGGTTGGCACCCCCCAAAAGTGTGACAATTTTTCAGTTCACGGATTAATTTTTTTTGCAATATTCTTCGGACCTGCTTGAAGGTAATAATTCTTCCATATTCAGGTCATTGAATTTTTGTTTGTCTCCCCAGGCAAACAATCGTTCAAAGAATGGTAGCATTTTGTGGCCTTTTATCTGAGCGTAGAAATAGTCTTCATGTTCTTTTTCTTTAACTCCCATTTCATAAAGCGTTTGGTCATGCTCTCTTATTCCAAGCTCATGAAAAAAATGAATCATTCTGAAATACTCGCAGACATTGCCGCTTTCCAAACGCCCAGCAAAATAAAATGGCATAAACCATCCAATCACATAACATCC
>JBJXFC010000033.1:0-4625 GCA_046153915.1 Flavobacteriales bacterium | reverse complement strand
AACGGCATTCAAAAGTACTACCACGAAAACGGCAAAATGTCGATGGAAGTGAATATTGTAAACGGCGCAGAAAGCGGAGTTTGCAAAAGGTACAATCCGGACGGAACATTGGCAGAAGAAAAGACCTTTGAAAATGGTGCAGTGAAAAAAGGCAGTACGAAAAAACATAAGACTGTAAAAGCCGCATCCACTTCCAAAGATCCCTACGATAAAAAAGTAGGGAAACAAAGCGTTGTGACAGAGGACCAAACCAATAAGGCACAGGTCTTTATGCCCAATGGATTCAATACATTGTACGACAAAAACGGCAATGTTACTCAAAGTGGTGAGTTCAAAGAAGGACGGTTGTATGATGGTAAGTGGTACCGATACAATTCCGATGGGTTGCTGATCCGTATTGAGATTTACAAAGGTGGCAAGTACATTGGAAACGGAGTCATAAACGACGATGATCAGAAATTCTAAGACTTTAATCCGATTTATAAGAGCAAAATTTTAGCATATTCCCTTAAACTGACAAACTAGAGAAGAGACCATCGTGAAAGCGGTGGTTTTTTCTTGAATAAAAATTCAATTAAAACCATTACCCTTCATTTATTTGCGACATGATCCATCCGCTCTATATCTACAATAGCCTTTCTCGTGAAAAAGAAAAATTTGAACCCCTGGTGCCTGGCCATATCGGCATGTACGTATGCGGCCCAACAGTGTACAGTGATGTTCATCTGGGCAATGTGCGCACCTTCATGACATTTGATATGGTATATCGTTACCTCACCTTTATCGGGTATAAAGTGCGCTACATTCGAAATATTACCGATGTAGGTCATTTGGTCGGTGATGGCGACGAAGGGGAAGATAAAATTGCCAAAAAAGCCAAACTGGAAAATCTGGAACCGATGGAAATCGTTCAGAAATACACCAATGGATTTCACGACGTAATGCGCATGTTCAACATCCTAAACCCGAGTATTGAACCAACAGCAACTGGCCACATTGTAGAACAGATTGAAATGGTGCAGGAAATAATAGACAATGGTTATGCTTATGAAAGCAATGGCTCTGTGTATTTTGATGTGCGGAAATTCAGCGAAAAATTCCACTATGGAAAATTATCAGGCCGCGTGATAGACGATTTAATTTCGAATACACGCGAATTGGATGGTCAGGATGAAAAACGCGACTCCCTCGACTTTGCTATTTGGAAAAAAGCAGAAACACAGCATTTGATGCAATGGAATAGTCCGTGGGGCAAAGGTTTTCCCGGATGGCATCTGGAGTGTTCAGTGATGAGCACAAAATACCTGGGCAAAGTATTCGACATCCATGGCGGTGGCATGGATCTTAAGTTTCCGCATCATGAATGTGAAATAGCTCAGAATGTGGGCGCAAAAGGCCACGAGCCGGTTCGCTATTGGATGCACGGAAATATGCTTACCGTGAATGGACGCAAGATGGCCAAGAGCGAAGGCAATGGATTTACTCCGGAAGAGCTTGTTACCGGCAATCACAAGTTGCTGGACAAAGGCTATAGCCCGATGACCGTTCGTTTTTTCTTTTTGATGGGCCATTATGCCAGTACACTCGACTTTAGCAATGAAGCCCTTCAAGCGGCCGAACGAGGTTACAAACGCATGCTGGCAGCTACCAATGTGATCTCACAAATATCGCCATCAACCACGAGTGATTTCGACGTTGCTAAACTGCGTCAGGATTGTTTTGATGCGATGAACGATGACTTCAATACACCCATATTGATTAGTCATCTTTTTGATGGAGTGCGCGTTATCAATAGTGCGAAAGAAGGAAGCATCAAACTGACTGCGGAAGATATTGCCCTATTGCAAAAGACGTTCAGCGAATTTTTATTTGATGTGATGGGCCTCGCTGCAGAAGAAAGTGGAGAAAACTCTGAGTTGACAGAATCATTGATGCAAATGATTATCCGGATGCGTGCAGATGCAAAGACCAACAAAGACTATGCAACATCGGATAAGATTCGTGATCTTCTTGCAGAAATAAAAGTGCAAATCAAAGACACCAAAGAGGGCACACAATGGAGTGTGGAATCATAAATGATGGAATAAAAAATTCCTGTAACGGATAAGCAATAAAATGAAAACGAAACAAATTGTAGCGATTGGACTTATTGTTCTGCTTGTATTTAGCCTTGTCTATACAGGCTGCCAGAGTGATCCGCTGCCCCCGGTAAAACCCGACAAACCCAAAAAGGCAGAAGTAATTCCGCCTGATTTTAATGAAGATTCATCCTATGTGTACATTCAAAAGCAAGTGGCTTTTGGTCCGCGTGTGCCCAATAATGCATCTCATACAAAATGCGGAGACTGGTTGGAGGCTAAATTAAAATCGTATGGAGCGAGTGTAATTGCTCAGCGGGCACCCATTACATCACGCGATGGCAAGACGATTGAAATACGCAACATCATCGCACAATATCAACCCGAAAAAAAGAAAAGAATTTTGCTTTGTGCACACTGGGATACCCGGCCAGTTGCAGATAAAGATCCAAATGCAGCGATGCGCAACAAAGCCATTGATGGCGCAAATGATGGCGCAAGCGGTGTTGGTGTATTGCTCGAAATTGCCCGTCAGTTGCAACAGAAGCCGTGTGATTTCGGCGTAGACATCATCTTTTTTGATGCAGAAGACAATGGTTCAATTGAGGGAGCCGATGAAACTGAAGACTTTGATCACCCCGGATTTCAATCAACCTGGTGTCTTGGATCGCAGTACTGGGCAAAAAATAAATTGCCACAGGGATATTCTGCGCAATACGGAATATTGCTGGACATGGTAGGCGCAGCAGATGCAGAGTTCAACAAAGAAGCAACGTCCATGCAGCATGCGGGAGATGTGATGAATTTGGTTTGGAATACGGCAGCAAAACTTGGATACAACAATTACTTCATCAACGAAGAAGTGAATGGAGTAACGGATGATCATTCATTCGTGAATCAAGCAGGAATTCGATGCATCGACATCATTGATACACGGCCCGAGACCGCAGCCATGGGACTGGGTAGATTTCAATTCGGACCATATCATCACACGCACAACGACAACATCGACATCATTGACAAGAATACGTTGAATGCTGTTGGACAGACGGTGTTGCAGGTGATATACAATCTTTAGATAATGTGCTAATGTGCTGGTGTGCTAATGTGCTAATTGGCTTTGTTATTAGAAAGATGAAAGGATGATGTCAAAAAACGTAAACTTATTCTGAAGAAGTTTGTTTTTATTTTTTTTCTCAATAAAATAACAGATTGAAAAAAATCGCGATACTCGGAAGTACAGGAAGCATCGGCACGCAGGCGCTGGAGGTAATAGCTTCTCAGCCGGACCATTTTCAGGTTGAGGTACTCACTGCGCAAAACAATGCGGAGATGCTGATCCAACAGGCCATTGCTCACAATGCAAATACTGTTGTGATTGGTGATGAAACCAAGTATCAACTTGTAAAAGATGCACTTTGGAATCACGATATAAAAGTGTATGCCGGCAAAAAGGCCCTGACACAAATTGTGGAGTCCACCGAAGTTGACATTGTATTGACAGCTCTCGTTGGATTTGCGGGCCTTGACCCAACGATACATGCCATCAAAAGCAAAAAACCCATTGCGCTTGCCAACAAAGAAACTCTGGTGGTTGCCGGCGATTACATTACCAAACTGGCGCGCGAAAATGCTGTCAATATTTATCCTGTAGACTCCGAACACTCAGCAATATTTCAATGCCTTGTTGGAGAATGGAAAAATCCAATTGAAAAAATTTATCTTACAGCATCCGGTGGTCCATTCAGAGGAAAGAAAAAAGAGGAGTTGATGGAAATCACCCGAGAGCAAGCACTCAAACATCCCAACTGGTCGATGGGTGCGAAGATTACCATTGATTCTGCGACACTGATGAACAAAGGCCTTGAAGTAATAGAAGCCCGCTGGTTGTTTAATTTGAAACCCGAACAAATTGATGTGATTGTGCATCCACAAAGTATCATTCACAGCATTGTTCAATTTACAGATGGCAGCATGAAAGCCCAAATGGGTTTGCCCGATATGAAGCTGCCCATTCAATACGCGCTTGGATATCCGCAACGCATACAATCCGATTTTCCACGTTTTAATTTTCTCAATTATCCATCGCTGACATTTGAGCAAGCCGATAAAGAAACGTTTCGGTGCCTTGATCTCGCCTACAAAGCGATGCACCGTGGCGGCAATATGCCCTGCATCCTGAATGCAGCCAATGAAGTTGCTGTATCCTTGTTTCTGCAAGATAAAATTCGTTTTCTGGAAATTGCAGATATCGTGGAAGAAGCGATGGAAAGTGTTCCATTTATTGCATCGCCTACAGTTGACGACTATTTCTCAACAGATCTGCATACGCGCGAATCACTGATTGCAAAAAGTGCGAGCTAACACTTTCAAACCAGCCATTATCCGGCGTGTCGACTGGCTGATGGCCGTGATTTCTATTCCTATAACCACTTTTGTTTTGAGTCGATTTGCGTTGTTGGTCGAACACTATTTATCGATCGATTACAATTGGCTTTTTGAATTGTGTATGGTACTTGGGCAAATTGTCTTTCAATCCCTTTTTAT
>JBJXFC010000187.1:0-18076 GCA_046153915.1 Flavobacteriales bacterium | reverse complement strand
TGGCTTTTTGGAGGCAGTTTTATTTCCCTGGCTTTGAGGCGGACGATTGCCTTCTTGTCTGTTTCCAGATTCGTTGTTAGTCCTGGTTTGCGGTTTTTCACGGTTTCATTCTTGTCTGTTTCCAGATTCGCTGGTATTCCTCGTTTGAGGTTTTTCACGATTTCCTTCTCTTCTGTTGCCCGGATTAGAATTGTTAGAGCGGGTTTGAGGTTTTTCTCTTTGACTATCGCGCTGTCCCTCTGGCTTGTTAGCAGATGTGTTGCCGTTTCGGTTTTGAGGTTTTGGTCGTGAATTTTGACCAGAACCCTGAGGCCTTGGTTGTCTTCCGTGTTGCGAAGGTTGTTTCTTTCCAAAGTTCTCAACCGGGCGGGGAAATTCTTTTTCCGCCGGAATAGAAGAAGAAAACTTTCCATCTTTCACCACTGGAATTTGGAGACCAATGAGCTTCTGGATATCCTTCAGATAAGCACGTTCTTCTGATTCACAGAAAGAAATAGCGATACCTGAAGCACCTGCTCGGCCTGTGCGGCCAATGCGGTGTACGTAAGTCTCAGGAATATTCGGAATTTCGTAGTTGATTACGTGAGTGAGATCATCCACATCGATTCCTCTGGCAGCAATATCTGTTGCTACCAGCACCCGGGTTGTTTTGCTTTTGAAATTCTTGAGAGCAAGTTGACGAGCAGTTTGTGATTTATTGCCATGAATGGCTTCTGCGCGGATATTGACCTTCTGAAGTTCTTTTACAACCTTGTTTGCGCCATGTTTGGTGCGTGTAAAAACCAACGCACGTTCAATTGTTTCATCCGATAAAAGATGATTGAGAAGGTCTTTCTTTTCACCTCTTTCAACAAAATAAAGCGATTGGTTGATAGTCTGAGCAGTTGTGGCCTGAGGAGTAACTTCTACGCGTTTGGGATGAATCAAAATGCTGGAAGAAAGTTTAACAATCTCCGGAGGCATAGTTGCACTGAAAAGCACAGTCTGGCGTTTTACCGGAAGTTTTGCAATAACTTTTTTCACATCATGAATAAAACCCATGTCGAGCATGCGGTCTGCCTCATCCAATACAAAGACTTCTAGTTTGTTGAGATCCACAAAACCCTGGTTCATAAGATCCAGCAAACGGCCTGGTGTTGCTGTAAGAATGTCAACTCCTTTTTTAAGAGCAACTGTCTGTGGATATTGACCTACACCGCCAAAAATGACGGTGTGTTTCAGGTTCGCAAATTTTCCATAAGCGCCAAAACTTTCATCAATCTGGATGGCAAGTTCGCGTGTTGGTGTAAGAATTAAAACTTGAATTGGGCGGCGTGAATTGTGATTAGATTTCTCGCCAGAATTGTGTTTGTTGTATAAATTTTGAATGATCGGAAGGGCAAAAGCTGCCGTTTTTCCGGTGCCTGTCTGAGCGCAACCAATCATATCAGAACCTTCTAAAACAATGGGAATTGCTTTGGATTGGATAGGAGTAGGGGTTACGTATCCCTCATTGGTCAGGGCTTTAAGAATGGGTTCAATTAAACCCAGTGATTCGAATGTCATATTAAAATATAATGTTGTATGGCCATTGTTCTTGCGCTGACAAACATGTCACGTCGGAATTGTATTCCAAATAGGAGTCAGCATGCGTTCTCTGCAAACGGCCATTGCAATTTTGCAGAAAGGCATTGTGTTGACTAGAACAAATCAGGTTGCGGAAATATTCAGATGGAGAAGGTGATAATCTGAACTACCTGAGTGGTAAAAGACAAATACAGGCCAAAGATACGATGAATGCTCCGGATAAGTTCCCAATTAATCAAAAAGAACTGATAATGAGTCGTTCACGATTTCCCGAAATGGAGATCAACTGCCTGTTTTGGTAAATTGCGCGATCAACCGGCCCTGGTAAAAAAGCAATTGATCTATCTTGTTCTTTTCATTCCTTCCAAAGCGGATCATGATTCCCATGGACTCATTTTGAAACCAGTTTTCATCCAAAGCTTCAAGTTCCAGTTTGCCAGAGGATTTTCCATTCATTAAGAGAAAGAGCGCTTCTTTTCTGGTTGTAATTTCGAAAGATGTGCCATCACTTGAAGTGTATATTCCAGTGTATTTCTTTGTTGATCGTGCAGGAATTTTAATTGGCTTGAAAGAAGGAATTTCTGTTTCAACCCCGTAGTACAATTCTACAGATTTCCAGAACAATTGCCCGATCGGATAATTCATACCTGCAAGCGTTATAGCAAAACAAATGCTGTCTTCTGGCACATACAGCATCATCGAACCAAAATTGTCAATTCCGCCACTTTGTAGATAACCTTCTCCTGATTTCCCAATTGAGGGATCCTTTGTGATCGCTAAGGAAGACTGCAGTCCCAGCATCGTGCTAAGTGATGAAGCAGAAATCAATTGGCCTTCGAAAAGAGCGCTGCAAAATCTTGTCAGATCGTGTGAATTGGACACTACAGAAGCATTGCCAATCGCACCACTTAAATCAGATGAAGGAAATTCAATCCAACCATCATTCCTGTAATAAGATGGAATTTCGAAACTCTTGCGTTCAATTCCAATAGCTGAATAAGTGCGTGACATTTCACATCGTTCTATTACCCGGCTTTGAACTTGTTGAGCAAACTGACTGCTCATTACTGATTCGATGATATAGCCCAATAAAATATAATTCGCTGCAGAGTATTGAATCTTTCCTCCGGGTTCAAACTCATTTGGCCATTGAGCAATGCCTGCAATCATTTCATCTCGCGACTGAGTTGAGTAAAACCAGGAATCGAAAATATTCTTTTCTATGTCCACATCCATGTTGTGCAATCCGCTGGATTGTTGCAAAAGATGTTTAATTGTGATGTTTTCTGAATTGGGTATCTCAGTAAAAAAAACACTCAACTTGGTATCCAGTGAAATCTTGCCTTCTTCAATTAATTGGAATATCATAACCGAAGTAATAGCCTGCGACAATGTTCCAATCCTCATGTCATAAGCTTCCGACTGGGGAAGAACAAGCTTGCCTTCATCCGTTTGGCGCTTTTTCCAAATGTATAATTGGAAACAAGATGTCCCGACTTTGAGATTGTAATCGAACCTATCAGCCGATGAGATGAGTCGATGGATTCGAAAAGGCGTTGAAGACTTTCAATCCTGGTTTGGCCAAATGATTGCAATACCATTACAAAAAGTAAGGACATGACTATTCCGGACTTCAATCGATTCATATGCTTATAAGCAGCCGAAATATAAACCGCAAATTGGATTAACTGACAAAAAATAACACCTCTGAATTAGGCTAATTGTCCAGCGGCATATAAAGATTCGCGCTGTTCTTTGATGCCCTTGTCGGCCAGATAATCATCGTAAGTCATGCGTTTATCAATAATTCCGGCAGGTGTAATCTCGATAATACGATTTGCCACTGTATGCACAAATTCATGGTCATGGGACGTAAAAAGTGCAACGTGTTTCCAATCTTTCATGGCATTGTTGAAAGCCGTAATGGATTCCAGATCGAGGTGATTTGTAGGTTCATCAAGCATCAGGCAATTGGCACCTGCAAGCATCATACGCGATACCATGCAGCGCACTTTTTCACCTCCGCTGAGAACGTTGCATTTTTTTAGAACCTCTTCTCCGCTAAAAAGCATTTTGCCCAAAAATCCGCGCACATAGGTTTCATCCTTGTCCTTAGAATACTGACGGAGCCAGTCTACCAGATTATCATCCGATTTAAAGAAGCTGGAATTGTCATTGGGAAGATAGGCTTTGGTAATTGTCGCTCCCCAATTGTAGGAGCCGCTATCCGCCTCTTCTTCACCATTGATAATTTGAAAGAATGCGGTAATTGCGCTGTGTTCCCTGGACAGAATTGCAACCTTATCGCCTTTGACCATGGTGAAGGTAACATCTGAAAACAACAACGCACCTTCATTCGATGTTTTCGAGAGTTTTTCAATATTGAGAATCTGATCACCACAATCGCGGTCTGGTCTGAAAATAATACCCGGATACTTTCGGTTGGACGGTTGAATATTATCAATCACCAATTTATCCAGCAATTTTTTCCGGCTTGTTGCCTGGCGGGATTTTGATGCATTAGCGCTGAAACGTTCAACGAATTCCTGCAATTCCTTGCGTTTGTCTTCAACCTTTTTGTTCTGGTCAGAACGTTGTCTCAAAGCCAACTGACTACTCTCATACCAGAATGTATAGTTTCCTGTAAAAAGTTGAATTTTCCCAAAATCAATATCTGCAATGTGGGTGCAAACCGCATCCAAAAAGTGACGGTCGTGAGACACGACAATTACAGTATTTTGGAAATCGGCTAGAAAGTTTTCCAACCAGCCAATGGTTTCCACGTCTAGGTCATTGGTTGGCTCATCGAGAAGCAATATTTCCGGATTTCCAAAAAGCGCCTGTGCTAACAAAACACGTACTTTTTCCTTTCCGCTCAAATCACCCATTAGGGTATGGTGCATGTCTTCTTTGATTCCGAGGCCACTCAGAAGGTTTGCGGCATCACTTTCGGCATTCCAACCGTCCATTTCTGCAAAATGAGATTCCAATTCTGCAGCGCGTTCACCGTCTTCATCACTGAAATCCGCTTTGGCATATAACGCATCTTTTTCTTTCATCACTTCCCACAACTTGCGATTACCGAGCAGTACGGTTTGCAAAACGGCGTATTCGTCGAACTCGAAGTGATTTTGTTTAAGCACAGACATGCGTTCGCCCGTGCCCATAATCACATCACCAGTCATGGCTTCAATTTCACCTGAAAGAATTTTCAGAAAAGTAGATTTTCCTGCACCATTTGCTCCAATTACTCCATAACAATTGCCATGGGTAAATTTGAGATTTACTTCTTCAAATAGGGTTCTTTTGCCGTAACGCAGAGATAAATTGGATACTGTAAGCATTCACTTCTTTTTTTCGGGTGGCAAAAGTACAGTTTGCCGGGGGATTTAAAACCGAATTCAACACAAATGACAAAACCCAGTCTATCCGCCACTTACAGGAGGTAATACAGCTATTTCTGCACCATCAGGAACTACTATGTCATCCTGAGCATAGACCTGATTGATCGCGATGGCGTAGTTCAAAGGTATCAATGCAGGTGCAAGGGAATTCAGTTTTAATCTGATATCAGAGACCAAAATGCCAAGGGGCCATTCTGCTGGAATAGCAGATTGATTTAGCAATTCACGGGATACCCCGAAAAGCAAAAAGTGGCATTTTATATTTTGTCCCATATCAATTTGATTGCTGCAAAAATGATAATAATAACGGTTATCCATTTTACTGCTTTCTGGCTAAGCACACTAGTTCCCATGCGTGATCCCAGAAATCCGCCAGCCAGCGCGGCCAATAATAACCAAATTTGACTCATCTGAAAAATTGTTTCCCCGTTAAAGAATCGAGTTATAATGGAAGAAATGGAGTTCACCAAAATATACAACGATGAAACAGCAGCGATGTGTTTTGGGCTTCCCCAGCCAGAAATATGAAGAAGTGGCGAAAGGTAAACTCCTCCACCAATGCCCGTAAGTCCGGCAATTGCACCAATGATAGCGCTTGCGGGAAAATGCCACCACTTATTCGATATAATGTCGTCTTTCGACTTTGAACTTTGTGCTCTAATCGCCATCGCCAGGGCTGCTATCAGCAAACAAGCCGCCAGAAGCAAGAAGTAAGTCTTGTCGTTCAAAATAAAAGTAGAGGTCCAGATACAAAAAGGCACGCTGGCGGCAAGCAGAAGCAAAGTTGGTTTGAAGGCAATCCAGCCGGATCTGTAAAACTGAATACTTCCATTGGCCGTGACTCCTGCATTGCAAATGAGTGATGATGTTTTTATGAGAATTTGAGAGGACTGCGTCTGGCTAAGGACAGCAATATACATACTGCCTCCGCCAAATCCTGCGCTGCTGTAAACCAGAGCAATTGTGAAAAACAACAGTATTTCCAGGTACATTGGAGGTAATAATTGGACGGAAATATAACTTGGCGGCGAATCTATTGTTTATTGCGTTCCGATTTCAATTGGGAAAAGATCACTCATATTTCATGCGAAGGTGCATAGAGATTGCTCAAGCTGGTTTGGGTTATGTTTCACCCAATCCTCTAGTGGGCAGTGTAATTGTGAAGGATGGGAAAATTATCAGCGAAGGATTTCACAGAGCATTTGGAGGATCGCATGCAGAAGTAAATGCTATCGAATCCGAAACCTCGGGCGCAGATTTTTCAGAATGTACATTGTATGTAAATCTGGAGCCCTGTTCTCATTTCGGAAAAACACCACCTTGTGCAGATCTTATTATTCGTTCGGGATTTAAAAAAGTGGTGATAGGTACTCTGGATCCAAATCCAATTGTGTCTGGTCGAGGTGTAGCCAAAATGCAAGAAGCAGGTATAGAAATTGAACATGGAATTGAGTCCGAGAAATGTGAATGGCTAAACAGGCGTTTTTTCACCTGGCATAGAGAGAAAAGACCTTATGTTATTTTGAAATGGGCACAAACGAAAGACGGTTTCATGGATAAAAGTCGGGAAATAGGAGAAAAAGGCATCCATTGGATTTCGTCTCCCACGACCAAACGCCTGGTTCATATTTGGCGAAGTGAAGAAGATGCTATACTGATTGGAGGCCAAACCATGGCTATCGATAATCCATCTCTGACTGTTCGGGAAGTAGCTGGTAAAAATCCATTGCGGGTTGTACTTGCCGGAGGATGCGAAATTCCCAAAAACTCGTCCCTGCTCAGCGAAGAAGCATCGACTCTATTTATTCATAGCGGAATTCAAAATAACCATTTGGCAGACAAACAAGTTCATCTTTATTTGAATGGCAGGGATTCAATTTCCTTTGTTTTAAAAGAATTGTATGAGCGAAATATCCAATCTGTGATAATAGAAGGGGGCAAACGCATATTGGAAGCCTTTATCGATCGTGGCTTATGGGATGAGGCCCGGGTAATCGAAAGTAAATCGAAGTTTCTGACAGGATTGAAGACACCGGAAATCAAAGGTCATCCTATTTCGTCCTTTTTCATAGAAGAAGATCAAATAACATTGTATAAGCGCGCATGATCTATTTACTGTTCAGTATACTTACCAATGCCTCAATTTATTTGATCTTCAAGTGGTTTGACCGCACCGGAATTCAAACCTTTACAGCTATTGTGATGAATTATATCACGGCATTTGTGCTAGGCATTTTTATGGTTGGCAATCTGGACGAGGCATTGCAATCTGCTTCGTCATTTCCAATCTGGACCATGGGAGGATTGTCTCTTGGGATAATTTTCATCTCGATTTTTTATCTCATGGCTATTACTTCTCAAAAGGTAGGCGTGAGCGTTACAACCATTGCTTCAAAAATGAGTATGGCTTTGGCTGTTCTGCTTTTTTTGTGGATTGATCCAAAAGAAAAATTCACGGCGATAAAAGGTGTTGCCATTATTCTGGCTATAGCAGGGGTGGTATTTGCTTCATTGCGAACAGATGGAGCCAAATTTCAGGCACGTGCTCTCATGTGGCCTCTGCTTATCTTACTGGGAAGCACTATTATTGATTTTGGAATTGCCTATTTTTCTGGATTTACAACCACAGACAACGAACGCACACTTTATTCCTGTTTGTCATTTGGTGTAGCAGGAATTTGCGGAATTTGTGTTTTGATTTTTCAACTTGTCATGGGTAAAACCCAAATGCGCATGCGCGATGTAATGGCTGGAATGGGGCTTGGATTGGTGAATTACGGATCCATTTACTTTCTTGTTCAGGCCTATTATCATGTTGGCCTACCCAGAGGAACCGTAATTTGCGTGAACAACCTCGCTGTGGTAATTATTGCGGCCATAGCTGCGGCATTCATTTTTAAGGAAAGGCAAACTCGACGCAATATTCTGGGCATTCTGCTTAGTGTAGTAGCAATTTGTCTGCTCGCAATTGCGGATCTCCTTTGAAATTCGTTCATGATAAAGTAACATAACGATTAGCTCACGTTTACGATAATCGTTGAGGTTTGCCGCGCATATTGCAAATCAATGGGAGCAAACGAATCCTCACTAGAAAAGGAAATTTCAAGATTGTCCAGGGTGCTTGGTCATCCTGCGAGGATATCCATTTTACTCGCAATGGCAGAACGCGGTAATAGTGTGAAGGGCGAAATAATAGCCGTTCAGGATGTTGCGCCCGCCACAGTTATTCAACATCTGCGGGAACTCAAAAAGGCAGGGCTTATACATGGACGCATTTTTGGATTAAACGCAAACTATTACATAGACAAAGAATCCATTTCCAAACTCTGCAAGCTTTATGAAGAGTTTAACGAACGGATGAATAAGGACAACTTGGCTAACTGAATTAGTTACCCTCCCTTAACATTTAGCTAAAACTCAATTAGCGCAGAGGTTGTCTATTTGTGACATGAAATTTCTACTGGTAATTCTTGCCATACTTCTTTCTCAAGCCAGTTATGGTCATGGAGGTGCAACCAGGCCGGTTACCGTTCTATCGGGTAACGTTCTAGAATCGGGTACAACAGAGCAACTTACCGGAGTAAAAGTTTCAGTCGCCGGTACCGACCTTTTTACATATACCGATCGATACGGTTATTATGAAATCCCAAATGTTCCTGCTGGTCAAATAGTTATTGAGTTTTCGCTCGTTTCATTTGAGCCTTCAAAAGTCGAATTGGATCTAACCAATGGAGATCTTCCGGTTGCAAACGCAACTTTGGAGTCCCGCTAAGGCCTTTTCAACATACTGATTTTCATTACATGTAAAACTTTAACATTGGTTTTACAACTTTATTGGTAATATTGCGTTAACATTATGGTTACGATAAGGACATATCTGACCTAAAAACGACGCACATGAAAAAGACAATGCTCCTTTGGATATCTCTGATAGTATTTTCAGGGCTTTCCGCTCAAAAACTGAATGAAAAGGATGGTATGTATTACAACACGGATGGAACCGCATTCTCCGGTGATATTCAGGAAAAGTATGACAATGGAACCGTTAAGATGACTGCATCGGTAGAGGCCGGCCTATTGCAGGGCGAGGTGTTTTTTTACACCCCTGATGGTTTGCTTGCTGAGAAAGGCAATTATGCATCTGGCAAAAAACATGGCACATGGATTCAATACAACCTAAAGGGCAGTAAAACAGGTGAAGCACACTATATGAATGGCCAGAAAGATGGCATTTGGACAATTTGGGATGACAATGGCGTGAAACGTTATCACATGGTTTATGCAATGGGAAAAAAAATTGATGTGTGGAAGATGTGGGACGAAAATTCCAATCTTGTAAGCGAAAGGGTTTATTGATCTCTTTTTCAAACCCCAAGATTTAAAAACCGGCCTGAGCCGGTTTTTTGTTGCCTATTCTTTCATTCAAGACATTAAGCCCAAAATTGAAAGAATACATATCAGCCCGCTATTAACAGAATTTTCAATGACAATTCGAGGTTCGTCTTAAATTCGCAGCCCTTTTGGGAAGAAAAAAACGATGAAATCAATTGATACAAGACTGATTAAAGGCGCAATAGCATTGGCCGGTTTGGCATTTACAACTTACCTTTTTATAGTTGGCAGATGGGGATGGGGAATCGTGATGATTTTATTTTGCGCGATCCTTGTACTCATGGTCATGCGCAGCATCCGAATGATCCTCGCGTTTTTTCAGATTCGCAAACAGAACATGCCCAAAGCAAAGGTTTGGTTGGAGAAAATAAATCCAGATCACCTATGGAAAAATCAAAAAGGCTATTATTACTTTTTGCTGGGCAGCGTTGATGTGCAAAAAAACAGCTTGTCTCAGAGTGAAAAGAGCTTCCAGCAAGCCCTGAAACACGGCCTGAGATTGGACCACGATAAAGCCGCTGCCTACCTCAATCTCTCGGTTATCAATATGAATAAACGCAAGAAAAGAGAGGCCATGCACTTTCTCAACGAAGCCAAAAAATACGATAGTAAAGGAATGCTCAAAGCGGATATCAAACAAGTAAGTAAGATGCTAAACAGCATTTGATCTCGCACATTTGGAATCAATTCCTACAGAAATAAACCGCCTGCAAATGGGCGGTTTTTTGTTTTCTTTACACATTCAAAAATCACTACATGAAGAAATTTGGTTTTCTATTTCTGGGAATTTTATGTGTTCTTCTGGCCGACGCACAACCAAACGATAAATACGGCTGTTATCGAACAAGGAATACAGGTCCAAAAAGGCGTCCATTGACTGCTATGGAAAAGGTACTTCTGAACGAGAGCATTGCCCGAAGCGACACCTTCGACATCCAGAGCTATCATATATCACTTGATGTTACAGATTATGCCGGCCAATCCATTCGCGCGGCCACTACGATTTCAGTTCAACCTCTGATGGACGGGCAAACGGCCATTCGTTTTGATCTTTACCAACTCATAGTAGATTCAGTCAAAATGGGGGAGGAAAATCTCCTGTTTTCCTATGACAATGAAATTCTTCGAGTTGAATTTCCCGACATTCCCGCCATTGGAGAAACGCAGGAAATAACAGTTTTTTACAACGGCAATCCCCATCAGGATCCGACTTGGGGCGGCTTTTATTTTGAAAGCAATTACATCTACAATCTGGGAATTGGTTTGACTTCAATCCCACCAAATTTCGGAAAAGTTTGGTACCCTTGCTTCGACTCCTTTGTAGAACGCGCAACGTATCAATACGATGTGAAATCGGCCAATGGATTCAGAGCCCATTGCCAAGGGACCTTCCTTGGAGAAACACAATTGGGTGGTGATACACTCATCCGCTCATTTGCCTTCAATCAGCCCATTCCAACGCACCTTAGCGCTATTGCAGTTGCAGACTATGACGATTACGACTACACACATGTGGGTACATTTGGAGACATCGATGTGCGCCTTACTGCAAAATCTGCACAAATGGGAGGTTTGCAAAATGTAATGGTCAATTTACCTTCCGCCATCAACGCATGCGAATATTGGTATGGCGCCTATCCTTTTGAACGGGTTGGTTATGTTCTCACCACAGATGGAGCGCTGGAAATACCCACCAATATTGCCTATCCTCAATATATGACAGGTGAGAGCATATTATCTAACAATGGCCTTCTGTCTCACGAATTGGGTCATCACTGGTGGGGAGATATTGTGACGCCATACAATCACAACGACATGTGGTTAAAGGAAGGACCCGCTGAATATTCATCTCACCTCATGGAGGAATGGATGAATGGAGAAGAAGCATTTGTAGAAATGGTGAAGGACAATCATTTGTTTGTGCTCGAAAATGCGCACATCGATGACGAGGGCTTTTGGCCCCTCTCGCCGATGCCCGACGAATGGATTTATGGCAGGCACACATACTACAAAGGAGCTTCTGTTATGCACAATTTGCGCGGTTATCTGGGCGATGATTTATTTCGTCAGGGTATGTCTGGTGTGCAATTGAATCATGCCTATGAAACAGTTACTCCAGAGCAATTCCGCGATGCACTGGAAGCTGAAACAGGTTATGACCTCGCTTCTTTTTTTCAGGATCAGATTTTTTCTCCCGGATTTTCGACGTTCGTAGTAGACTCATTTGCTGTGTTACCTTCGGGAAATAATTGGAATGTGGAGATTTATATTCAGCAAAAACTCCGCGCTTGTCCTCAATTTTATTCCCAGGTGCCTTTGGATGTCACCATTGTTGGCAATAATGGAGCGCGCGAAGAGCATCAGATTGTGGCAACCGGAGAATTTACGAACCTTAACTTAAGTAGCTCAATAGAACCTGCGATGATTATTCTGAACGGGCACAACAGATTGAATCAGGCCAGAATGGATCACGAGTTTACCATCTATACTTCCGGCACATTTGTTCCCAATTTACCTTATGTAGATTTTCGTTTTTACCGCGACAATGTTGTAGACAGCAGCCTGGTGCGTATTGAGCATATCTGGAGTGGGCCCGACAATGAAAATCTGGGCGAAGGAATCTATGAAATTTCGGACACCCATTATTGGATTGTAGATGGACTTTGGGATCCGGCTGATGCTTTTCATGGCCGATTGAGCTATCAGGGATCATTGGAAACAGAATTCGATTATGCCCTGTTTAATTCAACGGAAGAAAATGCGGTTTTGGTTTACCGGGCTACGAGCGAAGATCCATGGGAAGTCTATCCTGACTTTACGCTTGGAGGTGGCAGCCTGGACAACGGGGATGGCACAATAGATATCGATGTACTGCGCAAAGGCCAATATGCATTTGCCAACGGCGATGCCAGTGTGTTAGTCGATGAATCTCAAAATCCACTGCGGTCTGCGCTTCTTTTCCCGGTTCCGGCAAATGATGTATTAAGCGTATCCGGCGAAATTTCGTCAGAACAAATGCTGATTTTTGACATCTATGATATGTCTGGCCGCATGGTAATGAAGTCCACCGGCAACGTTGACAAAAAGTTTATCAAACGTATTTCTACAACCGATCTTGAAACTGGCATGTATGTGATGCAAATCAGAACAAAAACCGGAGGACTGCTTTCAAAGAATACTTTTGAAGTTATCCGCAACTAATTGTATAACTTCGTCACTTCAAAAAACAAATTCTATGGGAATCGAAAGTATCATATCTTTAAGACTTGTGCTGATTGTAGTAGCCATTATTCTGCTATTAAAATCATTTGTAATAATCCAACAAGGACTTATGGGAGTAGTTACGGTCTTTGGAAAATATAGAAGGGTTATGCCTCCCGGTTTGAACTTAAGGATACCGTTTATCGAAGTAGTTTTCAAAAAAATCAGTACGCAGAATCGCTCTGTAGAAATGGAGTTTCAGGCTGTTACACAAGATCAGGCCAATGTGTATTTTAAAAGCATGTTGCTTTACTCTGTTATGAATGGTGATGAAGAAGTGATCAAACGCGTTGCTTTTAAGTTCATCGATGAGCGCAGTTTGATGCAAGCCCTTGTTCGCACCATCGAAGGCACTATTCGATCATTCGTAGCAACCAAAAAACAGGCTGAAGTTCTTTCACTTCGCAACGATATTGTAGAACACGTAAAATCGGAAATCGACAACCGCCTCGAAGACTGGGGTTATCATTTGCAGGATTTGCAGATCAATGATATCACGTTTGATGAAGCCATTCTTACAAGTATGAGCAAGGTGGTAGCCTCAAACAACCTCAAAGCCGCAGCAGAAAACGAAGGACAAGCCTTGCTAATTACCAAGACCAAAGCAGCTGAAGCTGAAGGAAATGCAATCAAAATTGCAGCTCAGGCAGAACGCGAAGCAGCACAAATGCGTGGTCAGGGCGTTGCATTGTTCCGCGAAGAAGTAGCTCGCGGTATGCAAAATGCTGCGCGCGAAATGCAACAAGCCAATTTGGATACTTCTGTTATCATGTTTAGCATGTGGACGGAAGCCATCAAGAACTTTGCAGAATATGGCAAAGGCAATGTGATTTTCCTGGATGGCTCGCCGGAAGGAATGGAAAAAACCATGCAACAAATGATGGGCATGAATAAAATAATGGACAACAAAAAATAGACGAATCTCCCTTCGTCTGTATGAATAACTCCTGATCAGAACCTGGTTCTGAGCGCCAATACATACACCATGACCGAAGACTTTCTCCACTATGTCTGGAAATTCCGGCTGTTCAACAAAGCCGAACTGATCACCACTTCAGGTGAAAAGCTTGTAATTATTCACCCCGGCACTCACAATTTCCATGGAGGTCCCGACTTTATGAATGCACGCATTCGCATTGGCGAACAGCTGTGGGCCGGGCATATCGAAATTCACCACAAAGCAGGGGAGTGGCATCAACACAAACACACCCACGATGTCCACTATAAGAATGTGATCTTGCATGTTGTTTACAAAAACGATTGTGAAATTTACCTTCATCAGCCGGGTGATTTGCCTGTTTTTGATATCAGTTCTTATATGCGGCTCGACCAATGGAGCCATTACGAAACCTGGCTCAAGAGCAAAACCTGGATTCCTTGTGAGCCGCAGATTGGAGCAGTAGATCACCTCACCTGGACATCCTGGAAAGACCGCCTCATTGTTGAAAGACTTGAGCAAAAAAGCGATCATGTGTTGGCCCAACTCACCAAAACCGGTGGCGATTGGAACGAGGCGTTTTACCGCCTACTGGCGCGGAATTTTGGGTTTAAAGTCAATTCAGATGCGATGGAATTGCTTGCTCAGTCCATCCCCCAGACCATTTTGGGCAAACACAAAAGTGACCCTTTCCAGATTGAAGCATTGCTTTTTGGTCAGGCGGGAATGCTCAATGAAATATTTGCTGATGAATACCCCGCAGATCTCCGCAAAGAATTTGGATTCCTGCAGCAAAAATATGCATTGAAAATGATGAATGCCGCGGCATGGAATTTCGGAAGACTACGTCCTTCTAACTTCCCAACAATCCGGATTGCCCAGTTTGCCGCGTTAATATGCAAATCTGAACACCTTTTTTCGACCTTGTTGGAAACTGAAAGTCCGGAAGAAGTGCGCGAATTGTTTGAGACAGAAGCACATTCTTATTGGAACAGCCATTTTCGATTCGATGCATTGTCGAAAGGAGAGGAACTCAAAAAGGAAAAAAATGCACGAAGGCTGGGACAATATTCACTTGAGAATATTCTAATGAACACAGTGGCGGTTATCCTTTTTGCATTTGGAAGAAACAGGCAAGAAGAAAAGTACATCAACAGAGCTTTGCGCATTCTGGAAATTTGCGAAGCTGAAAAAAATGCTATAACAGAAAACTGGCAAAGATCGGGAGTAGAACCAAGACAGGCGCAGGATTCGCAGGCATTGATTCAACTTTACAACCACTATTGTGCGGGAAAAAAATGTCTGGATTGTATGGTTGGTTTAAAACTGATCAAGAGCTAAATCAATTTTTTTGTGTATATTGCAGCTGTAATCTGGATTAACTTTTAGATAATCATGAAACGAATTCAACTCCTTTGGGAAAGACAGATGTTCGGTGTATGCGCGTGGATCGCAGAGCGAATGGGTGTCCGCGTTCGCCGGGTTCGTCTGTCTTTTATCTACTTATCGTTCCTCACATTTGGATCGCCCATTTTTGTGTACCTCGTGCTTCATTTTTGGCGTCAGAATAGCCATATTTTCAAACCCTGGACCTGGGGACGCGAAGTAGGCGAATAATTTTCCTTTCCATTATATAGTTTGCCCCTTTCTTCATAAATCATGAAGAAATAACTGTTCATTTGCCCGTGTTTTCATCCGAATGAGAATAAAATTGCAACCCCGTTCAACTGCGGAATTCAATATCATTTTCATGGCAATCAGCTCAACACAATTTCAGTTTCCCGGCCAAACCGCTTTTTACAAAGGCAAGGTGCGCGATGTCTATACCATCCAAAATGACCTACTAGTGATGATTGCCAGCGATCGTATTTCGGCATTTGACGTCGTGTTGCCACGAGCCATTCCTTTCAAAGGCCAGGTATTGAATCAGATCGCATCGCATATGCTTGATGCAACAAGCGACATTGTTCCCAACTGGAAAATTGCATCCCCAGATCCCAATGTAACCATTGGCTACAGATGCGAACCTTTCAAAGTGGAAATGGTCATTCGGGGCTACCTCACCGGACATGCGTGGAGAACCTACAAAAGCGGCCTCAGGACCCTTTGTGGTGTGGATTTGCCTGAGGGTCTAAAGGAACACGACCGCCTTCCTCAACCCATCATTACGCCTACGACCAAAGCGAGTGAAGGACACGACGAAGACATCAGCCGTGAAGAAATAATTAGCCAGGGAATAGTATCCGAAGCTGACTATCTGATTCTCGAAAAATACACCCGCGCGCTTTATCAGCGCGGAACTGAAATAGCGGCATCTCGTGGACTCATTCTCGTGGATACCAAATACGAATTCGGAATACGTGATGGACAAATTCTATTGATGGACGAGATTCATACTCCCGATTCATCGCGCTATTTTTACAAAGAAGGCTATGAAGAGCGTCAGGCGAAAGGCCAGGAGCAACGCCAATTGAGCAAGGAGTTTGTTCGCGAATGGCTTATTGCCAACAATTTTATGGGCAAGGAAGGCCAGGTTGTGCCCGAGATGAGCGATGCCTGGTTGAATACAATTTCTGAAAGATACATCGAGTTATTTGAGAAAGTGACTGGTCAATCCTTTGTAAAAAGAGATTACGACGGCAACAACGCCAAAATGAAATTGGCAGTTGAGGAAGCGCTTATTACAATCCCAATTCGGTCTTAAAATCAAATAGGGCAGTAGCAACTAGTTTAGCACGCATGTTCGAGAATATCCGTCATTCCAAATTAGCCCTGCGATTTTCAATCATCGGAGTTTTGATTTGTGCAGGATATTATATCCTCGAGACCGTGAATGGCCGAAATCAAATGGCCGATTTCAGGGTGTATTACGACGCATGCAATGCATTTTTGGGAGATACGCAATTGTATGGATTGGCCTTTGGAGTTGGCAGCGGATTTTACAAATACTCCCCGTTCGCGACAATTCCATTCATTCCTCTGGCCGTTTTATCTTACAAGACGGCATCAATTCTTTTTTACGTCATTATTACATTATGTATAATAGGATGGTCACTTTGGTTGATCAATTACTTCAATAAAAATCTAAGCTCCGGTAATTCTAAAAACCATTTGAATGGGTGGATTCTTGCGGCAATTTCCATCTTTATGGCCGATCATATCGAACGGGAATTGCATTTGGGCAACGTGAATTTATTTCTGCTTATCGGAGCTGCGGCCGTATATCACTTAAAATCACAAAAGCCTTGGACAGCAGGAGCCATTTATGGACTTATGCTTCTTTTTAAGCCCCATTTTTTGATTCTTCTGCCATATTTTGTATGGAAGAAAGAGTGGAAAGTGATTGGCGGAACGGTAGGCATGTTCGGTTTAGGATTAATTGTCCCGGCATTATCAAAAGGCTGGAGTCCAAATATCGCCTTGCATCAAGACTGGCTTGCTGCTATTCGGGATCACAATGTGGTGCTGTACGAAAGTCCAAGCACAATTTATGGTATCGTAAACCGCTTTATACTTGGTGGAAATGGCGGATCGTGGCTTGTGCTGGCCGGATTGGTCGTGGTTGGTGCATTGTTTTTACTTTTAATAATCCGCAACAGGAATTCCGAAAAATTTACAAGCAGTTTTCTGGAGTTTTTCATTCTCGTTGCGCTGATTCCCAATCTGGCACACACAGATACTGAGCACTTTATGTGGACCTGGCCTTTGGTGGGCTACGTCGTATGGCACCTCTTCAAATCCGAAATCCCCGGAAAATGGATCTACATTTTGGCCATGGTGGCGGCATTTATCCCATATTGTTTGAATTCGCCCGATATTGTTGGCAGGGATATCCGGTACTTGTTTGACGAAGGCGGATTGCTGGGAGTAGCCAATTTGATCATCATCGCCGTGGCGATTTTGATTTTCAAAAAATCATCGTCAGAAAATCCGAGGCTTGCAGTGTCATAAAGAAGGCAAGTGGTCGGGGTCAAGTCGGCTGAAAGCTGCGTGATGAAAAAATCTCGTGACAATTAAAAGCACGACGCTATTGATCTATCCCGGATTAAGAAGACATACACATTCAGGATAGAAATCGATTGTTTCTACTTTACATAATGTAAATTATGGGCATAACATAGTGCTGAGATATGCGTAAATAAAGGGATTTTCAAAATCCTTTCCTGGATTACCATGTTGTCAATATACCTGACTTCGCGGGATCCAATTTGGAAGAATCTTAGAAAAAAGACCAACTCAACACGGCATAAATTTCTTTTAGAAAACTTAGATTTGGTCGAAAAACCTGAACTCCGAAGAGCCAGATAGTTCGCTCTGGATTCTGAGGAAGCAGTCGAATTTACAGCCGCTTCCCTCCTATCAAATTCGTCAAAATTGGACAATATTGCTATGTAGGTTCCCCGGAGGAAGGACCACCCATCGACACGATGCGTACCCCGTCGTGCATGAACTCTTCCACCATCCCCCAGATGCACTCTTGGCCTGCAATACCCGGTACCTTCGGGCGGATCGCGAT
>JBJXFC010000177.1:0-9090 GCA_046153915.1 Flavobacteriales bacterium | reverse complement strand
TTAAATCATGGGAAAAGCACAAATTGGTCTTCAATGTCTTTGATGAAATATTCCTCAATTTCGGTAAAAACGTTGCCTACAACGTGTTTGATCAGAATCGTATCTCTGGCAATTTCGGATTTTTGGTATCGCCTAAAATTACATTCGAACTGGGATATTTGAATCAAATGGTAGGGCTGAGATCCTTGACAAATGACGGTTTTACGAAGTTTGAGAGCAACCATACGGTTACTGTTGGATTCACGGGAAATTTCTAACGAAAGAAGCGCAATGAGTAATTTCTGATTCGAAAAACTCGGGCTTTATCAAATTAATGCACTTAGTCAAATGGTTAAATCAATTATCATCGAATTCAGATCAGATATATATTGAATTTGAATATGGATGTCTTACTGATTTAAGGTGTTACTTTTGCACTTGGTTAGGCCTGCTATGAAATCATACCTCATTTTTCTTGCCGTATTTGTTTTTGTTTTTACTTCATGCACTATCAGCAAGAGAAGATACATGGATGGTTATCATGTTGAATGGAATCATAAGCACTCGCGCACTCTTGCAGAACCGCCATCAGCTCAATTAAAAAAGCCAATAACCGCAGAAATCGATTCGTTGAAAAATGGAGAATGCCTGGTTGAAGTAGTTGATACAACCACAAAGAAACTACCAATCGGGAAGGCTGCATCGAATGTAGAAAAGGTAGTTTTGAAAAAAAACAACACATCAATTTGGAAGGAGGCTTTTGAAACGAAAAGCGATAAACTGAGTGTGATGGCACATGCTGCTCTTCAGTTATCTGATACAAGTGATTACAATGAAGATGGTGGACTGACCGGAAAAAAATGGTTGGATATTATTATCGCCATTTTGCTTCTTTTTGTACTTGTTCTCTTTGCAATTTATACAAGCCCAAATCTGGGCGCCGAAATCAATGCTGCCTGGGCTGCCTTTACAGCCAACATATGGCTTTCACTCTTGTATATTCTGCTTTTCCTGATTTTTGTCGCTTTGGTATGGGCTGCTCTGGATGCCATGTTCGGAGCTGTTTTCCCGAAGTATTAGCAACACCAGTGCGCGATTGAATTATTGATTTGAATGTTTCATCCAATATTTGTGGCCATATCCACAGCATATTTCAGATCCGGACCGAATAGTTGAAATGGCTACAAGAGCAATTTTGTTATTTGCATCAAGCTCAATACACGCATTGTTTTTTTTTCGCGAATTGTAGGATGCATCATTGGCGAAATGCGCAAAACCTGTTGCATTCATTGAGTCAAATATTCTGCCATCTTCCAATGAAATAAAATACTTGTCGAAACCTGCTTGTTCTCTTTGCATGGCTTCGGTTTGGGACAATAGCTTGCCATGAAAAACGGCTATGATTTCATCTGGATAAATGTGAATAGCGGTAAATAATCCATTGCCCGAATTTGGAATTTGCGAAGTCCCTACATAGAGATAATCAGACTCTTCTGCTTCGATTGAATCTATCGTCCTGGATTTTTTCATTTCGTTTCGAAGCTAGATCATGATTCTATCTTTTTTATGGATCAGCAACAAAAAAGGCCGACCATTCGATCGACCTTAGTAGTAGCGGGGACAGGACTCGAACCTGTGGCCTTCGGGTTATGAGCCCGACGAGCTACCAACTGCTCCACCCCGCAATGTAATGTTTTTTGTTTCAGGTAGTTAGACGAGCTCTTTTGCTTCTCAAACCATCTCAAACCCCTTGTAAAAAGGAGTGCAAATATAGACTAGTTTTGCACCTGTAAACATTTGATCCAAAATAATCTTGAAAGTCGCACACAGAGCCGGATTTGTAAATATCATCGGCAATCCCAACGCAGGCAAGTCTACCCTGATGAATGCCTTGCTTGGCACCAAGTTGAGCATCGTTACCCCCAAAGCTCAAACAACAAGACACCGCATCATGGGTATCCTGAATGGTGATGATTATCAAATTGTGTATAGCGATACTCCCGGAGTTCTTGATCCGAAATACAAACTCCAGGAAGGCATGATGAAGAGTGTAAATGGCGCACTTAAAGATGCTGATCTCATTTTGTTGGTGATTGATTGTGCTGATAAACACCCTTTCCACGAAGCTACTCTGGAGAAAATTTCAAAGACAAGTATTCCTGTGTTTGTTGTACTCAACAAATATGATCTGGTAGGAAATGAAGGTGTAAACGTAGCCTTCGAATTTTGGTCAGAGAAACTTCCAAACGCCAAGGTGTTTCCGGTTTCGGCGCTCGAGAAAATTCATACACGGGAGTTGCTCGATCAGGTAATCAAAGTGCTTCCTGAATCGCCGCCTTATTTCCCAAAAGACGAAATGAGCGATCGCACAATGCGGTTTTTTGTTAGCGAAATAATTCGAGAGAAGATCTTCATGAACTATGAAAAAGAAATTCCCTATTCTACCGAAGTATTGATTGAAGATTACAAAGAAGAAGAAAATCTGATACGCATTGCTGCCATTATCCTTACGGAACGCGAGTCTCAAAAACGCATCCTCATCGGCCACCAAGGCAGCAACTTAAAAAGAGTTGGAACGCAAGCCCGCAAGGATATTGAGGCTTTTACTGGACAGAAAGTGATGTTAACTACTCACGTGAAGGTGGATGACAACTGGAGAAATGATGCCGGTAAATTGAAGAACCTCGGCTATTTGGAATGATTGCAATGCTTTATTCGCGGTAAAACCACATCATGTACCGTGGAATCAAATGCACATCGGTGTAGTAGAAGTGGACGATGTCTTCGTATCTTTTTCCCTGGGTTGCCATTTTCATAGCTCCTTCCTGACACAAGCCTACGGCATGTCCAAATCCTTGTCCAATAAAGGAAATACTGTCTCCAACTGACTGTATTGTGAAGAAGGCTGATCGGAGTTTAAAATCCTCCCTCATCGATTTCATCTGGATTTTTACTGTGCTATCCGAATAATATTGGATTTTTTCAGATGGGTAAAATGAATATTCGTTCGGTATTGTATCATCGGACAAAGGATGTCGCTTATTCTCCAGGTATTCATCCCAGCGCTTTTTGGGAATGGTCTTTTCCCAATTGCTATGCGGCATGCCCAAACAAAATGAATCGGGTTTGCCAATCAGATAGGTCACTGGTTTGCTCCAAACGGCTTCTGCATTAAGCGTGTGACCGCCGCAGTTGCTGTGAAATGCAGCAGTAATCAAATTGATTTCGTGGTCAACAATTACAATGTCTTTTGTCGCATCTGAAGCAAGGCGCGCTTTGGTTTCTACTCGCGGCGTACCGTGAAAAACCTGGCAATGCGTGGCGTCACATATCTGATATCCCTCCGACTGATGACGGGTAAGATTGTTCAGTGCATAAGTTCTGCTTATTACGGCCTGCACTTTGTAGTACTCCAAATCTTGTCCTTTTCCACTTTCAGCCTCAATAACTCCACTCACATAGTTTTCAATATCGATCTCATTCACCAGTTGCAGGTGGCTGTTGTATGAAAACGCGATGAGGTTCTCTTCATAAACTCTGGCGGATGGTTTGGAACCAGAAGGTGTTATTTTGAACTGGCCCTGATCGCGCGTAATCAATCTCAGCTTTTTATATCCGGTATAATTTTTCCCATCAAAAAAAAGATGAATTTCACCAGACGATTCTGTGATATCTGCAGATTGTTCAGCTTCCAGGGTGAGAATGGAAATACCGTCGGCCATCACTTCATACGTCCCTGATTTGACAACAAGGGATGCCCGAACATGATTGGCGCCATAAAACATTCCAACGCGTATTTGTTCGGCATGCACCAAAAGACATTCAAAAATCAGAACAATGGCAATTAAAATGCGGCTTCTCATCCCGGAACGAAAGTATCCCTTCATTTCTGGGTGTTCTCACAACCGCCCAAGAATTTTCAACAGATGACTTGCAACTCGACCAGATGCTCCGGGTCCACCCAGTTTGGTATGCAATTCATGGTAATCGGCAACCATTTTTGACTTGTGCTTTTCGTCGAATAACAAATGATCAAGTTCCTCTTTTATGCGGGATGTATTCAGGTCAGACTGGATCAATTCGGTAACAGCAGGACGATCCAAAATAAGATTGACCAGAGAAATGTACTTGATCTTTACAAGGCGTTTAGCAATGTGATACGATATGGAAGAACCTTTGTAACAAACTACCTGGGGCATCCGAAAAAGGCCGGCTTCCAGCGTCGCAGTGCCACTTGTTACCAGGCCGGCCTTGGCATATTGGAGCAATTGATAAGTGCTTCCAAATAGCAGGCAGATAGTGTCACCCTGAAGGAAGGGAGAATAGAAATCTTTTGTCTGTCCGGGTGCGCCACCAATAACAAATTGAAAGTCGGGATAATCTTTCACAACCGATAGCATTATTGGCAACATCGTGCTGATTTCCTGCTTCCGACTTCCCGGAAGCAACGCAATAATTGGTTTGTCAGGGAGCTTGTTGTCAGATAAAAATTGTTGCAAATTGTTCTCACGGGCAGAAATCACATCCAGTAAAGGATGTCCCACAAAATTGACTTCGTATTGATGTTTCCGAAAGAAGTCTTTTTCAAATGGAAGTACGACATACATGTGGTCTACACTTCTTTTGATCTTCTTCACCCGATTTTCCTTCCAGGCCCATACCTGTGGTGAGATGTAGTAGAAGACCTTAATGCCTTGTTCATGCGCCCATTCTGCTATTCGCAAGTTAAAGCCGGGATAGTCGATGAGTATCAGTCCATCCGGTTTGTAGTGCAGAATATCTTCTTTCACCTTTGCAAGATTTTTGGCAATGGTTCGAATATTCATCACCACTTCGATAAAACCCATAAAGGCCAGATCGCGGTAGTGTTTTACAATCTCTGCACCAGCATCAGTCATTAAGTCTCCGCCCCAGCCGCGGATTTGCGCTTGTGGCTGTAGATTTTTGATGGCTTTAATGAGGTTGCTTCCATGCAAATCACCCGAAGCTTCGCCGGCAATAACATACAATTTAAGAGGACCTCCACTCATGATTTAAACCCCCGTTCATTTTCACGCCTGAGATCTTTTTCTTTGACATCTTGCCTCTTATCGCCCACATTTTTTCCCTTGGCAAGTGAAATTTTGAGCTTAGCATAACCCGAATCGCTTATAAAAAGAAGCGTCGGCACAACGGTAATTCCAGCATCCCGAAGCTTTCTGTCAATTTTTTTGAGTTCTATTTTGTTAAGCAGCAATTTTCGGATGTTGCGTTCCTTGTGCTGACTATAGCCCGCATTGCTATACATTCCAATATACATGTTGATGATAAAAAGTTCACCGTTTATCATCTTGCAATAGGCATCTCCGATATTGGCTTTGGAATCGCGTATACTTTTAATTTCTGATCCGGATAAAACAATTCCAGCAATATACTCATCGAGTAAATGAAATTTCCAAAGGGCTTTCTTGTTTTTGATTTCTACGGACATAATCGGGCGCGAAAATAACCCTTTCAAAGAGATAAAGCCCGCAATTGGAAATATCACCAACATAAATCAGGTTAAAATTGCACGATATGGAGTAGGTTTATCGCAGCATAAAATGTATTCCAACCTTTGACGTTGAGATCCGTATGAAATAGTAGCACAGCCAATAGACTATAGTTTCAGGATTTACAAGACAAACTCTATGAACGCACTTCCAACACATCACAACCGGTGGACACGGGTGCGCTATTTTTTCCCTTTTCGGCTTCTTTTGCTTCATTTTAAGAAGAATCATTTTCTTCTGTTTTTGTGGGTGTTTTTGTTCAGCATTGTGTCTGGAATATGGGCCAAAAATGTAGGTGTTCCTCAGCAGTTTCTAGTGCCTGAATACCGCGGTGGAACAGGTATTATATCATTCGGAATTCTGGGATTTTCACTGGGAGGGTTCATAACTGGATTTAATCTGTTTACCTATATCATGCATGGTTACAGGTTTCCATTTATCGCAACGTTGAACAGACCATTCCAGAAATTCAGCCTCAATAATTTTTTAGTACCAGCTTTGTTTATTCTCGTCTATCTGATCAATAGCGCGCGGTACCAGCTTACAACAGAATTAATTCCACTGTCTAAAGTCGCACTCAATTTGATATCATTCTTGCTCGGAATTACCGTGTTTCAGGCGCTTTCCTATTTTTATTTCCTTTATACAAACAAAGAGGCGCATGTATATGGCAAGAAAAGGAAGGCCAAACAAACTTCATCTGCAAACATTGTAACTGGCTCACCTTTTCATCATCCATTCCGCTGGCTGCGAGGCAGGAAAGGTGCTTCGATGTGGCATGTGGAAACCTACATTTCTTCTTTCAAAAAAATAAGTCTGGCGCGTGATAGCAATCACTACAGCAAGGAAGTATTGGAAAAAGTATTCTCTCAAAACCATGTAAATGCATCGCGTTTTGAATTTGTACTGATTTTGACTTTCCTTATTGTTGGCTCCCTGCGTTCCATCGAGTTTTTTGTAATACCGGCCGCCGCTAGCTGCATGCTGTTTTTTACCATGTTGCTCATGATTGTGAGTGCGGTTCATTCATGGCTTCGGGGCTGGACACTCACCGTTTTTATTCTACTGCTGATCGGTTTGAATTTTTTCTACAAAGACTTTAAGCTCATCAAATTGGAGTCACGGGCCATTGGTATGAACTACGAAGTGCCAAAGGCCAGTTACGACCTGCGTGCTTTGAGGCCTTCGGAACCCACTCTGAAAGCTGATGAAATGCTTGGTCTGGAAATGCTTCGCAACCGAATTGGCAAAGTTCAGTCGCAACTTCCGGCCGGAACAAAGCCCAAATTAATAATCATCAATACCAGTGGCGGCGGCACACGATCTGCATATTGGACCATGAAAAGCCTTGCCTTTTCAGATAGTATTTGCGGTGGAAAACTCTTGGATCAATGCGTTTTCATAACAGGTGCTTCTGGCGGAATGCTCGGTGCTGCTTATATGCGCGAACTCTATATGCGCGAGAATTGGGGAGAAAATGTGAGGCTTTATGATTCGACATATGCCGAATGCATGGCAAAAGACCTTCTAAATCCAATTATTCTTTCTGCTGCAACCAACGACTGGTTTGTGCGCTATCAGAAACTAAAAGATGGCAACTATGTTTATACGAAAGACCGGGCGACGGCTTTTGAAGAGCAACTGAGACGAAATACAGATGGGATATTCAACAGGCGTCTCAGAGATTATGCTGAAGCAGAGCAAAGTGGTGCAATTCCTATGATGGTTCTGTCTCCAACCATTGTGAACGATGGCCGCAGACTTATCATAGCATCAAATCCGGTGAGTTACCTTACCAAAGCTTTTCAGCTAAATGGCGACCATGATCCGATGCCGGAAGACATAGAGTTCAGCAGGATGTTTGCCCGTCAGGATGCCGGCAATTTGCATTTTTCTACGGCTCTTCGAATGAATGCGACGTTTCCATATGTTTTTCCTTTGACAACTTTGCCCAGCGATCCTCCCATCGAAGTGTTGGATGCTGGCGTCAGAGATAATTTTGGGATGAAAACTACTCTCAATTTCCTTTATACGTTCCGGGAATGGATCAATGAGAATACAAGTGGCGTTGTAATAGTTCAGTTGCGTGATTTGCCCAAGAACGTCGATTTTTCAGAACATGAGCAATCTCTTTTTGGCAATTTCTCTGCACCAATTGGAGGCATTTACGGCAATATCACCAAAACACATGACTACAACAGCGAACAGATGCTCAACTATATCAAAGCCAGTTTTAGTTGTGATGTTGACCTGGTTTCATTTCAATTGCATCAGGAAAAAGAAGACCACATTTCTCTAAATTGGCATTTGACACGCAGTGAAAAAACCCATATATGCCGTGCCTTGTATGATCCGTTTTTCCGGCGGGAATTGAGCAGACTCCAGAATTTACTCACTGTTCCTAATGCAAATCCCTGAAGAAATCTTTGGCCTGATCTACAACCTGCTTAATTGATTCTGAACTGGTTTCGGCCCAATCCATGTCGAACAGCGTCGTTGGCAAAGTACCTTTATGAGGTTTGCGACCACTGAGGTGATAATCCCTGATCCCTGCATGTAGCATTTTTGGAAACGTTTCAGGTGTTATTCCGCCGCCTGGCATAATTAGAATGCGTTCGTCAGCTTTTTCATTGAGTTCCAGAATGCGCGAAATGCCTTCTGGCCCAGTTGCTTTTCCACCGGAAGTCAATATTCGCACACATCCGCTTTGGATGATTGATTCCAGGGCGTCGAACATATTGGGGGTAATATCGATTGCCCGGTGAAATGTTACCGGCATCGGATTGGACAATTCAACGAGTTTTTTGGTCACAGTTTCATTGACTTTTCCTTCTTCATCCAGCACACCAAATACAATTCCATCTGCCCCCATGACCTTCGCGTTTTCGATGTCTCGTTTCATCACTTCGAGTTCATTTCGGCTGTAACAGAAGTCACCTTCCCGCGGCCGAATCATGACGTAAATTGGAATCGTAACATATTGTTTAGCAATTTGTATGAGGCCTGAGCTTGGAGTAATACCTGAAGTGGATAAAGCACTGCAAAGTTCGATTCTCCGTGCTCCGCCTTTTTGTGCCTGGATGCACGAATCTACGCTGGTGGCGACTACTTCGATGGTGAATGATTTCATGGTGGCAAGATAGAAAGGCAGCTCGTTTTTCCGGGGAATCTACATAGCAATAATGTCCAATTTTGACGAATTTGATAGGAGGGAAGCGGCTGTAAATTCGGCCGCTTTTTCAGAATCCAGAGCGAACTATAAGGCTCTTTGGAGTTCAGGTTTTCCGACAAGGTCTAAGTTTTCTAAAAGAAATTTATGGTGTGTTGAGTTGGTCTTTTTTATAAGATTCTTCCAAATTGGATCCCGTGAAGTCAGGCTTATTGACATCATGGTAATCCAGAAAAGGATTTTGACAATCCCTTTATTTACGCATATCTCAGCACTATAAAACACTCATAATTTACATTATGTAAAGTAGAAAGGAACGATTTCTATCCTGTATGTGTATGTCTCCTTAATTCGGGATAGATCAATAGCATCGTGCTTTTATCGGTCACGAGATTTTTTCATCACGCAGCT
>JBJXFC010000175.1:0-7244 GCA_046153915.1 Flavobacteriales bacterium | reverse complement strand
GATCACTTGCGCGTTCTTTCAGCTTTTGTTCTGAAATTGCCAGTGCTTCTTCTTTGGTGATTTTTTGCGTTTCAAATTCCTTGATACGCTTTTTGTGCAACTGAATTTCCAACTCCTGATACTCTGCCTCTTTATTCAATGAGTCAAATTCGCGGTTGTTTTTTACATTGTTTAACTGCTCTTTGTATTTTTTGATCAAGGCCTCAGAATCTTTGATACCTTGTTTTTTGCCATTCATTTCATTGTCCAGATTTTTGACATCGTTCTGGATATTTTCAATTCTGGTCTCAAGGCCTTGAACTTCTGCTTCCAGGTCTTCAACTTCCAATGGCAATTCACCGCGCATTGCGTGAATTTTGTCAATGCGGGTGTCAATCAATTGGATATCGTAAAGTGCGCGAAGTTTATCTTCAACACTTACTCCTCCTTTTTTGTCGTCGCTTTCTGTGAAGGCGAGTCTGGGTGATGTTTTCATATCTTCTGAATCCTCGTTTTTATTGGTCTTTTCTTTCTCTGGTGCTCGTTCGATAATCGCTACCGGGGCGAATTTTATACCTGGTTTTCCATCAGGACCGGGTGCTACATAAATCGGATTGGCTACAGGACGCGCCGGAGCATTCGATTTAGATGTCACCGGTTTGGTGCGCATCGGTCTTACAACCTCTGCTGGTATCGGTAAATTGTATTTGGGGACAAATAATTCTTCCTTGCTTTTAGACGCAGTTTTTGCCGCAGGTGCAGCTTTTTCCTGCAATGCCTGTTCAACCGTTTTTGTTGGAGCAATATCCGGAATGTCCTTTTCTGATTTGTCTGTATTGATTGGAGCAGCAACTTCTTTAACCTCAGCTTTCACTTCGGGTTTTTTCTCCGTTTTCACCGGTATTTTCACTTCAACCTTTGACGTAGCTTTTGCTTCTGTTCGAGCTGCAGGTTTGGTCTCCACTTTCACTTTAACGTTTGAAGCGGGTTTTGCTGATGCCTTTTTTGTCTCAGCTTTGGCTGCTGGTTTTACTTCTATTTTTTTGGCGGGCACGGTTGTTTTTTTTGCAGGCACTGTTTTAACGGCCGCAGGCTTGGCTGCTACTGGTTTGGCGGCCGGTTTCTGAATTTTCTTGGCAGGAACAGTTTTTACAACAACTTTTTTGGCTGGGACAGACTTAGCTCCTTTTGGAGCTGGTTTTGAAGCCTTTGGAGCTGGTTTAGACGGTTTCGCTGCTGGCTTGGCCGGACGAGCCTTGGCTGCCGGAGTTGCCTTTTTGGCCGCCGGAGCTGGCTTGACAGGCTTTTTGGCCGTCTTTGCTGGAATGGTTTTTTTTGCCATGTCTTTAAAGATAATTTACCGGATTGGTATTGCAATCGGTAAAATGGAGCGCGAAAGTAGGGAATTTTAGGCGTAACCAATCACCTAAGAGGTCGATCGTAAATTGTTCGCTTTCAAAATGGCCAATATCCGCAATGATTATTTGCCCATCGGCATCAAAAAACTGGTGGTACTTGAAGTCGGAGGTCACCAGCACATCGGCTCCGGCCCGAATGGCTTTCTCCAGCAAAAAACTACCGCTTCCGCCGCAAACCGCAATTCTGCTGACGGTTTCCAGATGAGGACGCGTATACCGGACACACGAGGTTTGCATGTCTTTTTTGAGGCGATTTAGAAAGTCCATGGTGCTTTCCGGTTCTTTTAAATCCCCAATCAAGCCACTGCCAACGGTGTGAAGGTCATTTTGAAGTGCTACAAGATCAAAGGCTACTTCTTCATATGGATGTGCCGATTTCATGGCTTTGATAACATTGGAGGATTTCCAAACCGGCAACACCGCTTCTATCCTGATTTCGGATTCGGTATGACGCCGACCGATTTCACCGATGTGGGGTCGGGCATTTTCGCCAGCCTTAAAAGTTCCCTGCCCGGTGGAATTAAAACTGCATTCCGAATAGTTTCCGATAGATCCGGCGCCCGCGTCAAAAATGGCCTGTCTTACTGTTTCAGCATTCTTTTCGGGCACAAAAACGGTCAGTTTGGATAACTGCCCTTTTTTGGGTTCGAGGATCTTCGTTTTAATTAATCCAATTTTATCCGCTATCCTTTTATTGACACCTTCATATACATTATCCAGATTGGTGTGGATGGCATAAATGGCAATGTCGTGCTTAATGGCCGCCAGCAGTGTTCTTTCAATATAGGTGCGTCCAGTAATTTTTTTCAAACCAGAAAACACAATCGGATGATGCGCTATTACAAGATTGCTGCCTTTCCGAATCGCCTCGTCAATCACATCAGGCGTGCTATCCAAACAAATAATGGCCGATGTAATCGTCATCTCCGGATCGCCAACAATCAGACCACTGTTGTCATATCCTTCCTGCAAAGCCGGTGGAGCAAAGGTCTCCAGCGATTGTATCAGTTCGCTTAATTTCATAGTGTCAATTGAATGGCATCATCGCCCTATTACTCGTTGTAAATCCGCCCACTTCTCCACGAGGTTACTTGTTTTTCCCAAAATTGCTTGAACCCGGGATCACGATTGAGAACGAACACATTTGGAAAATTTGGATTTTCAGATTTTTTGAAAACAAATGTCAGTGTTCCGGCTTGCCCCTCTTCACCATAAATCCAGGTTTCATAAGTCTGTTGTTTTACGATGCGCGTAGGGTTCCCAAACACAATATGTATCATCCCACGATCGCTTCTCCAGCCTTCGGTGTAATTGCTGAAGTAATAGTTAGCCTCTTCTACCCGGTTGTAATAGATGCGGATAAGATCGCGGGCTCTGTCTTTATTGCCGCCGCATTCAATCCAGAATTCGTCGATTTTTTTCTTGGGAAAATAATGACTCTTTATTTCTTCAAATTCTGATTTTGTGGTGATGTATCGAAGTGGAGAAGTAAGTTGAGAAAGTCCTTTTATTTCGGGATAATAAACACTCGATGTTGATAGAAGTAAACCTGCTTTTTTCTCAGGATCTGCCGATATAAAATACATGCCTTTTTCGATCAACAAATACCACGCAGTGCTATCTTGCTCCAATGTTTCTTCAGCGGATTTCGAATAATCCGGCATCTCTGGGTCTGAGGATGAAAAAGGTGGAGGCGGAGGGTAGATGGAATCTGTATAATGATTCATCTTCAAAGTATTTGACTTGTTGCGGTCGGATAGTATTTTAATAACCCGATCGGACTGAAAAAATCGTGAGAACAAGGGCTCATCGTTGTGTGCGTCGCAAACTAAAAAATTCTGATCCGAATAATGCGACAATTTATCTGCCGTGATATAATTGGTTTGTGATGTGTTTTTTTTGAGGTCACTGCAATCCAAAACAACGTTGTGCATTCCTTGAGGCATCAAAACATTCATGTGACCAATCAACCAGCCGCCCGAAGATCTGGACTGGTCTGTGATGACAACACTGGTGCTGTCTTCAAGTATTCCATCTGGCTTGTAAGAGCGGCATTCAATCTTAAAATTGGCCAGGAAAGGCGACTCCGAGGTGGTGCGCGTGTAAAGCAATTCATCTGATTTTACACGAAAATATATGCGCGAAGAATCATTGGAAAAATGATACAAAACATATTGTGGATGAAGGCTTGCACTTTGAAAATCATACAGCATTTTGTAAGATCCACTTTGAGTTGTTCCTTGATATTGGCAGCCGCTTGTAACCAAAATCACAACCAAAATCACAAGTGCAACAATCCCTGTTCTATGTTCAATTTCCATTTTCATTTTAGATTCCCGATTCTTCGTTTTGAGATGATCGTTCTACCAGCAACGGATTAATGTCTTTTTGATTGCGGGCACCAAGTTTGCGCATCTTTTCGGCTCTTCCAACGAGATTTCCTGTTCCCGAAGTTAGTTTTTTCATCGCTTCTTCGTAAGAGCCTTTGGCAGAATCCATGCGTTTTCCAACATCAATCAGATCATCCACAAAAGCAGAAAATTTATCGTATAATTTACCGGCTTCAAGCGCTATTTCCTCTGCATTGCGTGTTCTTTTTTCCTGCACCCAGATGCTCGCTACAGTGCGCAAAGTGGCAAGCAAAGTTGTGGGCGAAACAAGCACTACTTTTTTGTCCCAGGCGTAATTGTAGAGCTCTGAATCCAATTGCATGGCAGCGGAAAATGCAGCTTCAATTGGCATAAACAACAAAACAAAATCAGGTGTTACAAGCTTTTTGGCTGTGGCGTAATTTTTCTCACTCAACTGCTTGATGTGCGATCGAATGCTTTCCAGATGTGCTTTAAGGTACCGTTCGCGTTCTTCATCTGATCCTGCAGCGATCATGCTGTTGTATGCTATAAGCGAAACTTTGGAATCAATGATGATGTGTTTGCCTTCCGGTAGATGCACTACAACATCCGGTCGAATGATTCTGCCATCCTGGTTTTGATCGCTGGTTTGAACTTCGTATTCCTGACCTGCCTGCAAGCCGCTTCTCTCCAATATTTTTTCAAGAATCATCTCGCCCCAATTGCCCTGGCTTTTGTTGCTGCCTTTTAATGCTGTTGCCAGGTTGTTTGCATCCGTACTTAATTGTTTATTCATTTCTGAGAGCAGTTTTAATTCAGCTTTCAGATTTATTCGCTCATTGTTTTCTTCCTTGTATACCTTTTCTACTTTGTTCTCAAAGTCGGTTAGTTTTTGCCGGAAAGGTGAAAGAACAATATCCAGTTGATCGCGATTTTGCTTTTGAAATTTTTCTGATTTCTCATCAAAAATCCTGTTTGCCAGGTTTTGAAACTCGGTCTGAAACTGGGTCTTTAGTTCTTTAACTTCACTTAGTTGCGATAGTAGCTTTTCCTCCAACGCCACAAGTTGTGCCTTCGATGTTGCAAGTGCAGTGGCCAGTTCCATTTTGGCATTGCGTTCGTTATTCAAATCCGTTGTTATTTTGGCAAGATTGGAACGCAGTTCTGCAGTTATTGGATGATTCTGCAGTTGTTGTTCTACAATTTTCTGAGACCTGAGATTGACGTATAAATATCCAATGAGAAATCCAGCTACAAGTCCTATGGCGATATATAAAACCAACATGTGGCGAATGTATGAATTTTAAAGCGAATACGGGTAGCTGTAAGTCCCTCAGAAAATGCGAAAAATTCAACCAGTTTTATTCAATTAGACCACACGAATATTTGGCATCATTCTTCCAATACATTTGGCCACTTCAAAATACCAGAAATGAAAAAAAATCGCATTGTATCAGCTGCGTTGATTGCAATCATGGCAGCAGGATGCCACAACAAGGAAAAAACCGTTTACAAAACGCCTGTTACTGAAACTGTTGTTCAGGCAGATACAGATACCCAGGTGTTTATGATGGATATTGCAACAATTAAAGACTATCGGTGGCCCGGATCAACAGATCCTTTTGAGATTGTGTCAACACGTGTAAGCGGTGATTCATTGTTGATTCAGGTACAATACGGCGGAGGTTGTAAAGACCATGGGTTCAAAATGACAACCAATCTGATGTGGCTCAAAAGCAAACCCCCTCAGCTCAATATTTACCTCGAACATGAAAACAATGAGGACAATTGCAGAGCACTCATGAACCGTACTTTGGCTTTTGATCTCAAATCCATTCGCAATTCCTCCTCAGACAAAATCCGACTCATTCTCAATGATGACCGTGAAAAGATGATCGAATACGCATATTGATATTGGTTATTGATCTTGGTCAATGGATATAAAATGACCTGAAAGCACTGGAAATCCGGTGCTTTTTGCTTTGAAAAAGGATTTTTTATACGGGAATCCAACGTGTTTAAAAAAAAAGACAAGATTCTCGTCCAAATCACAAGTCAAAGAAGGACTTTTGTTCTCAAAACCTGTTTAAATTTTATAGTTCTAAATGAAAAAAAATCTACTCGCTTTTCTTTTGGCATTTGCAGGCCTATCTGCAATTGCTCAATTAGGTCATGGAGGTGAACCTTCACTTTGGTCAGACAAACACCTTCCATCAGACATTCCTTTTGTAACAACCCCGGCAATTGATCGCGACCATCTCGCAATCGAGGATGCCATTACGGATCAGCACAAAGATGTTCCTTATCGTTTTGGTGTAGAGCATGAAGTTGTTTTCACAACATCTTCCAGCGGTATCTGGAGAATCGATGCAGAAAATGACAAAGCTATCTGGCAATTGGGTATAGAATGCCCAGGCGCTTTGAGTGTTTCCATTCGTTTCAGCGAATTCAGCATTCCAAAAGGGGGCAATTTATTTATCTGGTCTGCCGGGCGTGATGAATTCATAGGTTCATTCGATCACCGCAGCAATTCGAACGGTGGCTCCTTTGCGACCGGATTAATACACAGTGATAAAGTGGTAGTTGAGCTCGAAATGCCAATCTCTAAAATGGGCGAACATTTGCTCGCTATAGATCAAATTGTGCACGGTTACCGCAGTTTTCTTAAATCGCACTTCGAAGCAGAAACGCAGGATGCTGACAGAGGTCCATTCGGAGATTCAGGAAATTGTGAAGTAAACGTAAACTGTCCTGAAGGTGCAGACTGGCAAGTTGAGAAGAGGTCTGTAGCCATTATTGTTGAAGGTGGATTTGGAATTTGTACCGGTGCGCTGGTAAATAACACTGCCAACGACGGCACACCTTATTTCCTTACAGCAAATCACTGCACTCAAGGCTCAACGGTAAGCAACTGGACTTTTTATTTCAATCATGAGTCTGCGACGTGCTCTGGAACTTCGGCACCTACCAATAACTCCATCTCGGGTTCAACGCTCAAGGCCAACAATGCTTACAGCGATTTTGCACTTTTACTTCTAGACGAAACTCCTCCCGCAAACTTCGATGTGGAATATGCGGGCTGGGATGCAACAGATAGCGAGTCTGCTGTTTCAAGTGCGGTGTGTATTCATCACCCAAGTGGAGATATCAAAAAAATATCGTTTGAGGAAGATGCACCTTACCATGATGTTGGCAACGGCGCTCAGGTTTGGTGGATCGACAATTGGGAACTTGGAGTAACAGAACCTGGTAGCAGCGGATCTCCACTCTTTAACCAGGATCACAGAATAATCGGACAGTTGTTTGGAGGAGCAAGCGCGTGCAGCGGCAACAATGGCAATGGTCAATTCGATTTCTATGGACGTTTTGGTCAGTCGTGGGACCACAGTGCGTCCAATTCTGCGCAATTGCAGCATTGGCTCGATCCGGGAAATACCGGTGTGTTTGTTTTAAATGGTTATCCGGAGGGTTTTGTGAGCGCGCAACTGGATGCTTC
>JBJXFC010000148.1:0-5381 GCA_046153915.1 Flavobacteriales bacterium | reverse complement strand
TACATCTTTCTGAATTTGGCTTCCAGAGCGGAACTCAGCGAGGTGGTATCGCGAAAAAATTCCATGATCGAAATTTGTTTGCCCGTTTTGGGATCGAAGTGCAAACAATAATCGCCCGTATAACTGTGCATTCCGCCGGTATAAGTAGAAGTGCTTAGCTTAAATGAGAGGATGGTTTTACCTGCATAAACGGTGTCCATAAACGCATCCAGATGCCACGGCGTGCCGTCTTCAAATTCGGTGGCTGCTACTTTGTAAGATTGTATGAATGATTTTGCCGCTGCGCCTATGTCGGTCGGCATCATCACTCTATCTCCTGTAAGCGGAGGATTTACGCTTGCAATCATCTCAAGTAAATCGCGCGTGATCACGCTGTTGATATTGCGAGCAACGAGGTTTTCAGGAGGTAGAATTTCAGGCCAGGATATTTTGATGAACGTGCGTTCACCGATAGCTTCTATGATTTCGGTGCTGTCTGCTACCACATTCCGCTTCAACAGGAGAGCATCTGGCTTCACCATGGCTGCCGGGTCATTCAGCGGTGAATCTGTGCCGCAGGATGTCACAAGGGCAACTACAAGGCTGTAAATCGCCAATTTGAAAATGTTCTTTTTCATGTTCCTACTTCTGCAAGCTGAACTTTGAGACCATCGAGTTCATTGGTGAGTTTAATCTGACAACCAAGCCGACTGTTGTTTTTAACGAAGAATGCCTGATCCAGCATAGCTTCTTCATCGTCGCTTTTTTCGTGAAGTTGATGATCCGATAAGATGTACATGTGGCAGGTTGCACACATCGCCATGCCGCCGCAAGTACCTTCCACGGGCAACTCGTAACTCTTGCACAGCTCCATCATATTCATATTGATGTCCGTGGGAGCGTCGAGTTCATGCTCTTTGCCTTCGCGGTCTACTACAGTTATTTTGATAATATTGTCCATTTTTGGTAATGCTATTCTCCTGAAATAAGTTGCGAATATTCATCTTCTGTGATGATTTTCACGCCCAAATCTTCAGCCTTTTTCTTTTTCTCAGGCCCCATCTTGTCTCCGGCTACAACGAGATCGGTTTTTTTCGAAATACTGCCGCTGATTTTGCCGCCATGCGACTCAACACTTTCTTTGATGCCATCTCGCGAGAAATGGGCAAAAACGCCACTCACAACCACACTTTTACCTGCCAGTTTATCAGAAGCTTTTTGAGGTGCTGCAGATTCATCTATTTCAAATAAAAGTCCTGCGGCCTTCAAACGGGCAATGGTAGTTCGGTTGCGATCATCACCAAACCAGGCTACAATGCTCTCTGCGATTTTGTCACCTATTTCATCTGCCTTGATTAGTTCTTCAGTATTTGCAACGGATATGGCATCGATGTTTTTAAAATGACGTGCAAGCTTCTTGGCCACTGTTTCACCTACAAATCGAATTCCAAGTGCGAACAATACACGCTCGAATGGAATTTGTTTGCTCGCTTCTATTCCTACTAAAAGATTGGTCACACTTTTTTCCTGCATGCTTCGCTTCTTCGGATTTTCTCCGAATTCATCGCTTATTACAAACTCAAGCCCAATGAGCTTATCGTATCGTAGATCATAAATATCAGCCACATTGGTAAGCAGTTGTTTTTGCCACAATCCACTGATGGTTTCTGATCCCATGCCTTCGATATTCATCGCTTTGCGGGAAATGAAATGTTCCATTCGACCCTTGATCTGCGGCGGACAACCATATTCATTCGGACAATAGTGTTGGGCTTCTCCTTCGTTGCGGTATAGATCAGTGCCACATTCCGGACAGGTTGTGATATAGGTATGCGGTTGCGTTTCGCCCTTGCGTTGCGTGAGATCTACACCAATGACTTTCGGAATTATTTCACCGCCTTTCTCCACAAAAACCATATCTCCTTCGCGGATATCGAGTTTTTCGATCTGATCGGCATTGTGCAATGATGCGCGTTTTACTGTAGTTCCTGCAAGAAATACGGGCTCAAGATTGGCCACTGGTGTTATCGCTCCGGTGCGGCCTACCTGATACGTAATGCGATTGAGTTTTGTAGTTACTGTTTCCGCTTTGAACTTGTATGCAATCGCCCAGCGTGGACTTTTTGCTGTCATGCCCAGTTCTTCCTGCTGGTCGTAGTTGTTTACTTTGATTACAACACCGTCGATATCGAATGGAAGGTCATGACGTTTTTTATCCCAGTATTCGATGTAGTTGACAATGCCTTCAATGCTGTTCGTTTTTTCGATGTATCGATCTGCATGCTGTGGCACTTTGAATCCCCAATCTGCAGCGTGTGTAAGCGAATCGAAATGAGTATTGTAGGGCAGATTTTCTCCATACACAAAGTACAAAAAACAATCGAGGGCGCGTTTGGCAACTTCGCCGCTGTCCTGCTGCTTCAATGTGCCTGCTGCAGTATTGCGCGGATTGGCATAGAGCTCTTCGCCTTGTTCGGCGCGCTCTGCATTGAGGCGATCAAATTCTTTTCTTGGCAGAAATACTTCGCCCCGAATATCAAAAAGGGGAGGAAAATTTCCGCGCAGTTGCAATGGAATTGTTCGAATGGTGCGCACATTGGAGGTGATGTCTTCACCGGTTTCGCCATCTCCGCGTGTGAGGCCGCGAATAAGTTTGCCATTTTCATAGGTGAGAGAAATGGCGAGTCCATCGTATTTTAACTCCATCACATATTCCACCGATTTTTCTTGTGAGAAAAGATCAGTTGATTGCAATTCACCAAGGGATTTGTGCACCCGCGCTTCCCAATCCTGAATTTCTTCACGACTATATGTATTGCTCAACGAAAGCATGGGATAACGGTGTTTGACTTTTTCGAATTTTTCGGTGATATCACCACCTACTCGTTTTGTGGGTGAATTGGCACTCGCAAAATCCGGAAATTCTTTTTCAAGTTGTTCGAGTTCTTTGAGCAGAGTGTCAAATGCAAAATCGGTGATACTCGGTTTGCTGAGCACATAATATTTGTGGTTGTGCTCATTCAACTGAACCGTTAATTCTTCAATTCGTTGTTTGGCCTGATCCTGATTCATGGTTAACTGTTGTCACGTTTGTTTTGAAAAAATAATTTGAGAAGTGAAAGGCTTTCTTCCGCCATCACCCCTCCTGTTACTTCGCATTTAGGATGCACAATTGTCTGTCCGTTTTCGGTGTGATTTCCAAAACGGGTAAATCCCCTCTTTTCGTCGTAGGCACCAAAAACAATTTTGCTGATGCGTGTGTTATAAGCCGCTCCAGCGCACATCACACAAGGCTCGAGGGTAACATAAAGGGCACATTCATCCAGGAATTTCCCTCCCAGAAATTCGGAAGCACTGGTAAAGGCCTGCATTTCGGCATGGGCGGTGAAGTCTTTGAGGTGTTCTACGAGATTGTATCCACGTGCAATGATCTGGCCCTGGCAGACAATCACACATCCTATCGGAACTTCATCGTCGTCCAAAGCCCGCATGGCTTCACGAAGAGCCTGTTTCATAAAATATTCATCGCTGTGTGGCTGCATTTCAAAAAAATTTCAGCCCCAAGATTAGGGAAGAAATGAGCACTGTTGTATAGGTTTTGTTACTGAACCTTTTATTGACCTTTTCAAATTCCCCTTTTACCGTGAGAATAGTGGTTCAGCCTTGATTGAGTTGCAATGTTTGCAGTCTCTCAGCGAGCGTTGCAACTTCAAGGCGGTTTTGTGCAAGCGCAACGAAGCCATGATTTGTCGAATGGTATTCTGCCAGATATTCCTGGTCGGTTTGCCCGGGTGTTGGTATTAAAAGCGACTTTCTACCCAAAGCGTGCAAGTCCATAAGTGTGCTATAGCCGGATCTGCAAATTATCGCATTGCTTGTTTGAATAAGTCCGGCCAATGCGTCATCCCCGATATGCGGAATCAAAGTGACGTTGCCAATTGTGGTTGCTTCTTTTTTTCCTGGTTGTCCACCCAAAATAATCGCACTTCGATTTCCCCGATTCAATAGTTCTACAAGTTTATCATTCAAAATGCTGCGTTGTGGTTCAGGTCCTGAGAGCATTACGAGGATATCTGTTTGCTCGGATGGCTTTTCGATTTCAGCTATGTCTTTAAAACGAGACAGCGGACTGATGAATTCGACATGAGCTATTTTAGTCGATCCATGCGACAATTCACCACTCAGATTGAATGCGCCTTCAAAATCCGGAACCCACACTTTGTCGAATTTCGCAGCAAAAATGCTCACCTGCCTGTCCAGAAAGGGTCTTGCAATGAAAGGTGCACGGATATGAAGTTGATGTGTCACGAGGATGGACTCCGCATCGGAGTGATGCAAGCCATAGCGGTTGTCGCTAATTACAGTATCCCATTTTTCTTCCTGAATATTATTTTGAAGCCAGCGATTTTCATCCCGGATAACACGCATGATTCGCGGTGCCTGACGCATCATGGCCCAAACCATCGAACCAGAGGCTGGATATTGAATGGAATAGGAGGGAAGATCCCTGCGCAGTTCAATTTGTGGATAGTATGTTGCAAAAAAATCTGCGGCTGTTCCATTGGAGGCCAGGACCACTTCATATCCGATAGTGATGTAATGGTTGATAAGCGGCACACAACGCGTCGCATGTCCCATTCCCCAATCGAGAGCTGCTATGAGTGCTTTTCTGGCCAAATGAAGAAAAATGAATTTAAGGGTCAATGATACGTCCTGTTTTTTTGATCTTTGCAGACAGCATATTTCTATGGCCAAACGCAAACTTCAGAAATGGGCAGAAAACAAGACTTTTGATCATGTTTTCGAACCCGATTTATTGCCCATCATCAAAGACGCCAAAACGTTTATGAAGGGAGAATGGCATCAATGCGTTTTTGAGAATGAAAATCCAATTACGATAGAACTGGGCTGTGGAAAAGGCGAGTATACCATTGGGCTTGCGCGAAAATATCCCAATCGCAATTTCATAGGTATCGATGTGAAGGGCCATCGTTTTCACATGGGCGCCAAACAAGCGAAGGAAGAGGGATTAAACAACGTTGCTTTTTTGAGAGCACGTGTGGAATTCATCGATTCTTTTTTTGCGAAGGACGAAGTGGATGAAATCTGGCTCACATTCAGCGATCCGCAACCCAAGGACGAAAAGGGAAATCGCCGTATTACATCGAGCTGGTATATCACACAAAAATACCTGCAGTTTTTGAAGCCGGGAGGACGCATTCACATCAAACACGACAATCCTCTGATCTACCAGCTTGCGCAGGAAGAACTGGAGGCACTGCCATTCGTAATTGAAACGCATACCGCTGATGTTTATGGCGCGTATTTAAAAACACAATCCACAGATTGGCAGGAAATTTTGGCCATTCGCACTTACTACGAGCAAATGTGGCTGGATGAGG
>JBJXFC010000269.1:0-18470 GCA_046153915.1 Flavobacteriales bacterium | reverse complement strand
AAACTAGACGGTATGTACATGGGTGAAGAAACGTTTCAATTTTTGAGTTCGTGTTACAATGTGTGGAATGATAAATTTTTTTCTATTCTTCTTTCAGAAACATCACGGTCAACTGTTGAGGCTCTCGCCCAAAAAAATGAGCTGCCGGATGGATGTTTTTTGCTTCAGTATGTTGCGTTTCAGGAAGTGCCAAAGTTTCTCGCCATGGCCGATTTTGCCTTTAATCCGCAAAAACCATTACCCAGCAAACGATTTGGAACTCCTGTAAAAGATGGAGAATATTGGGCCATGGGATTGCCGGTTGTCATACACAAGGATATAAGTGAGGATTCAGAAATTGTAATTCAGGAAAGAGTAGGCGCCATTCTGGGCGATTTATCTCATGATGATAATGTGCGCATCATTTCTGAAATTACTATGTTGATTGAAGATTCCGAAACCAGATCGCGCTGCAGATTTGTAGCAGAGAAATACCGCAATTTCGAGATTGCGTTAAAAGCTTATCGCACAGTTTATCTGGAAACTGATTACCCGAATTAAGTTCTATTTGAAAATACTGAGTCTCTCAGAATCGAGTCGCAGCATGATAAATAGCATCATGGTAAATCCTAGAAGTGATGATCCTCCATAACTCATAAACGGCAACGGAATACCAATGATGGGTGCAAGTCCAATCACCATCCCGATATTGATGATGAAGTGAATCATAAAGATGGAGGCCACTCCGTAACCATAAATTCTTGAGAATTGCGATCGCTGTCGTTCAGCCAGAAATATCAATCGGATAATCAATGTCGCGAAAAGAATAACAACGGAAAGACTTCCAAAAAATCCCCATTCTTCTGAGATTACACTGAAGATAAAATCCGTCCAGCGTTCGGGCACAAATTTATTGCTTGTCATAGGTCCCTGCATAAATCCCTGTCCTAGTAAGCCACCGTTTGCCACGGCCATTTTAGCCATGCGCGCATTGTAACCCGGATCATCGTCTTTGGCTTTCTCATCTGGTGGCATAAGAATGGGTTCGCCGGTGTCCTGATCAACTTCCGCTTTTTTCTTTTCCTCCAAACCAAAGGTGACATAAATACGCGAGCGTTGGTGTGGTTTAAATACATCACTCATGATGTATTGCACTGATCCCATGAAGCCACAGGAAAGCACGGTCGAAATGCCAATGATCAGGTAGAGGCGGGTTCGATTTCTTGGAACAACAAAATTGCGCACTGCAGCAAGTAAAAGCACCCCGAGAATAAAAGCAATAACTACGGCTAACCAAATAGCACTTGTCGGTTCTTTTTCTTCATAGAATGGATAGTTGAAGGTGGCATGTCCAGCTATTACACTTATTACACCAAGTACAATCGCTCCCAGACCTACGAATAGTACGTTACCCGATAATCCTGCGCGGTAAAGCACAAACGTGAAGGCAACAAAGGTGAGCAATGATCCTACATCGGGCTGCAATAGAATCAGCACTGCGGGTATTCCAATAATCGCAGCTGCAATCACCCGTGTTTTCCAATCGTTGAATTTGGCTTTGGTAGAAGAAATGTATTTCGCAAGGAGCAGTGCTACTCCAATCTTGGCAAACTCTGCTGGTTGCAATTTCAGGACGCCGAGATTGATCCAGGCCTGATTACCGCCCTGTGTCTGGCCAATGCCGGGTATCAATACAATTCCCAAAAGGAACAAAAAGATTCCATAAATAATGACTGAAAACCGACTGAAGACATCGGCCTCCAGATAAAGTATCATCAGCGCCACAAATAATGAAACAACGATGAACCAAAATTGCTTGCCATACTCTTGCGAGAAATCGTAAAAATTGGGTTTGTCTTCAACGAGTGCTGCACTGTAAATATTAAGATAGCCGAAAATGACAAGCGCGAGGTAGAGCAGGACGGTAATCCAATCTACATTGCTCAGTATATTTTTACGTGGCGCACTCAACGGTCTAGGAAATTGGCTTCTAGTATGGTTTTTTCTCTGGCTATGCTCGTTTTAGCGATGCTATCGTTCAGGTATTTTTCAATCATCAATGTTGCTACTGGCGCACTCCATGTTCCGCCGAAACCTGCGTTTTCTGTGTAAACGGCAATGGCGATTTTCGGATTGATTTTCGGCGCAAAGCAGATAAATACTGCGTGGTCTTCTTTGCCCCCGGCATTCTGTACAGTTCCGGTCTTGCCGCATACAACAATGTCTTTGGGTGCTGCTCGCCAGGCCGTTCCTCCAGGCTGCATTACTTTTTCCATGGCGTTCACAACTGTGCGGAAGTGAGCTGTGTCTATACCAAGATCTTTTCTGACAAGGTATTCGGGCCTTGGTGGATTTCCCAGTCCAATTTGTTTTACGGTATGAGGCGAAACAAACCAACCACGATTGGCAATAATCGCTGCCATATTGGCCATCTGCAACGGTGTTACCAGCATTTCTCCTTCACCGATACTTAAGGAGTAAATGGTAGAAAAAGCCCATTGTTCCTTTCCGTACCATTTGTCATAGAATTCAACTCCGGGTACACTTCCTTTTTTTACTCCGGGAATATCTGTACCAAGATCAGATCCGAAACCAAATCGCTGGATATAACTCTGCCAGCGGGCAAGGCCAATACGCGCATCTTTAAAACGGTTGTTTTTGTCTTCTCCGGGTTCAACTACACGTTGCATTACTCCTCGGAAATACGGATTGCACGAGTGCACAATGGCCATTTCGAGATCATCAAAACTGTGTGCTCCGTGGCAACCGATAATGCTTCGATTGCAGGCAATGCGTGTTTCGGCTGTGATTGAGCCAATTTGTAATGCGGTGAGCGATTGCGCCAGTTTAAAAATGGAACCCGGTCTGTATTGCGCCTGGGTTACGCGATTAAAAAGTGGCTTCTGAGGATCGTTTACAAGTACATTAAAATTGTGACCACGGATTCTTCCTACCAATAAATTTGGATCATAGGTAGGAGAGGATACCATGCAAAGAATTTCTCCAGTTTCTGGCTCAATTGCAACAATACATCCGCGCTTGTTTTGCATAAGTTGTTCGCCGTACTTCTGCAACTCTGCATCCATCGAACAAACAAGATTGGTTCCTGGTATAGCGGGCAAATCTTCTTTGTCGCCCTTGTGCTCGTGCTGCATGCCATAGGTGTCGCGAAACTGATAGTCGATTCCCTTGATGCCTCTTAGCTCAACCTCATACGCTTTTTCGATTCCACTTTTGCCGAGCAGATCGAGTTTTGTGTAGTATTTATCTTCCGTTTGTTTTTCAAATTCTCCGGGAGAAATTTTTCCGACATCACCCAGATAAAGCGCACCTACTTGTTGAGGATATACGCGAAGGGTGTAGGATCTGGCAAAAAATCCATTGTACTTGTATAATTGCTCGTTGATGGTAGCAAAATCTGAAGGCAAAATCTGTTCGACCACAGTTTGCCTTCTGCGCATTTCTCCGCGGGCTTTTGCCTTGGTAAATACGGCTACGAGTTCTTCTTTTTTCATCTTCACCAAAGCACAAAATGCCGTGGTGTCAAAAGGTTTTACTTCACGCGGTACTACCATCAGATCATATACCGTTTGGTTTGAGACCAACATCTTTCCTTTGCGGTCATAGATCAAACCGCGCGGCGCGGGCATCTGAACTTCTTCTTCAGCTATGCTGCTGGCTTCGGCCTTAAGTTGTTCATTGATGACCTGGAGATAAAATAGCCGTATGGTGTAAATCAATCCGATTACACACACAATAAGAATCAACGTCATTTTTCTTCCTTCCAGATTCACAGCTCGGTCGATTTGGAATTGTAGATGAGATATTGTCCAATGATCATAAGACCAATGGTAGCGATTGAACTAAGTATGATGTGCAGAAGCCTGTAGAAAAATCCTTCGAACGTGTACACCTCCAAAAAAAAGAACCACGCGTGATGCACGAATGTAAGAACGCCGGCATACGTGAGGTACCAGGCGAGACCCATGCGCTGGATTGTAGGTCGTTGAGAATTATCGTAGCCTTCGCGTGGTGAAAGGAATCGCTGCATCATGGGCTGTGCAAATGCGAGGGCAACGCATGCACTTGTGTGCAATCCCAGCGGTCCGGAAAAATAATCCATTATCAATCCGGAAATGAAACCAATGGCCAACAACAACCACGAAGGAGTCGAAAAGGGCAACATCAATATTCCGAAGATATAAATCATGGGCAATACCAATCCATCCAATAACAGTATCCTGCTTACTACAACACTTTGAAGTAAGATAAGGAAAAGTATTCGAACGATATTATTTAGGATTGTTATTGGCATTCTCTACCTGTTGTTCGAGTTGTTGTCTTTCTTCATGCAGAAAATCGCTGATGACTTCAACGTAATCGATACTTCTGAAATCGGCTGCCAGTCGCACGCGTAGGTTGTGATAGTCCTTATCCTCTTCCACGCTTTCTACAATTCCAACCATCAGATTCGCAGGAAAATAATTGGAGCGGCCTGTGGTTATAATCGTATCTCCGGGTTCTATAGTTATGCTTCGGGTGATGTCTATGACATTGGCAATGGCCGGATCACCGCCTTTCCAAACAATGTTTCCAACGAAACCGGATTTTTTGTGTTTTACACTGGTAATAAAGTCGCGGTGCTGCACAGGCATAATTACCGCAAAATGTTCGCTTACACTTACCACTTTCCCAATCATTGCACCTTGAGCGATAACACCCATTTCAGGCCTTACATCCCCCAATGTGCCGCGATCCAGCGTTAGGTAAACATAGTTTTTTTCGCGGTTGGTGGTGTAGTTGACCACCTTGGCAGAACGGTAAGTGTAGCGTGGAAAGGCGGAAGTATCTCGGACAGTATCAACTGCCGTCCGGAGAACATAAAAATTCTCTGCGCGCTGACTTCTCAGGCGGGCATTGTCCAGCGACAATTGATCGTTGATTTCTCCAAGGCGCAGATATTCCTGCAAACGGGCACGTTGTGAAAATACACCACCTACCAAATCGCTGCTTTGATTCAGGAACTGCGAGTTGTGATAGTTATTATTGGCAAAAAGGATGTAAAGCGCAAAAACCTGCAATCCAAGAAAAATCAGGAATACATAAAAACGTTGTATGAGCGCTATAATATTCCGCATTCAGATTCTAGACAATGAATAATCCTTTTCCCAATTAATTACTCACGCATGAGGAATTGGAACTTATTGATGTTCTTCAGCGCAATACCGGTTCCGCGGGCTACTGCGCGCAATGGATCATCGGCAACGTGAACAGGCAATTTTGTTTTCATCGAAATGCGTTTGTCCAAACCGCGAAGCAATGCTCCACCGCCTGCGAGATAAATACCGGTTTTATAGATATCCGCACTCAACTCAGGTGGAGTATTCTCCAAACAACTCATGATGGCCTCTTCGATTTTCGAAATCGATTTGTCGAGGGCATGCGCAATTTCAGAATAGGATACCGAAATCTCTTTGGGAATTCCTGTCATGAGATCGCGTCCACGCACACTGTAATCTGCCGGTGGATTGTCGAGTTCGGGCAATGCAGCACCTACTTCGATTTTGATTTGTTCCGCTGTGCGCTCTCCGATGAGGATGTTGTGCTGACGGCGCATGTATTCTTCGATGTCCTGGGTGAGTTCATCACCTGCTACCCGAATATTTTTGTCTGTAACGATTCCACCGAGAGCAATAACGGCGATTTCGCTGGTACCGCCTCCTATGTCGATCACCATGTTCCCCATCGGTTCTTCCACATCGATTCCAATTCCGATAGCAGCAGCCATGGGTTCGTGGATGAGGTATACTTCTTTGGCACCGGCGTGTTCAGAGCTGTCTTTAACGGCACGTTTTTCAACTTCGGTAATACCTGAAGGAATGCAGATTACCATGCGGAGGGAAGGCTGAAACAGACCTTTTCCTTTGGCAATCATCTTGATCATTCCTTTGATCATGTCTTCTGCGGCGTGGAAATCGGCAATTACTCCGTCTTTCAGCGGACGGATGGTTTTGATATTCTCATGGGTTTTACCGTGCATTTGTTGCGCGGCGCGACCAACAGCAACGGTTCGGTTGGTAGTGCGATCCCGGGCAATAATGCTCGGTTCGTCCACTACTACCTTGTCATTCTGGATGATGATAGTATTGGCTGTGCCAAGGTCTATGGCGATTTCCTGGGTCAGAAAGTTAAAAAGCCCCATACGTGGTTGGTCTTGATTTTATGAATGATTTCCTTGATTTTGAAAGTGTTAATTTGACACTAGGTCTGTAAACACTTAAAAATCGTGTTCAAAGATATTTGTGTGCCCACGGGCGTTTGGGGCGTCGCAATGAACAAATGAACCGAGTTATTAACCACCGGTGTCGACGAATGGGGTGGAAGGGGAGATGGAAATGAACAGAAGGAGCAACAATTCTAACAACTGGAAAACAACGATTTGTACAATTTCCCGCCGGAATTGCAAGAAAATTTGCATGAATGCTTTGTCTGTGTATATTTGCGCCCCGTTTGAAAAAAGGGAGCTTAGCTCAGCTGGTTCAGAGCATCTGCCTTACAAGCAGAGGGTCACAGGTTCGAACCCTGTAGCTCCCACAAATAGAATAAAGGGTTTCATTTCTGAAACCCTTTTTTTATGTATATTTTTGGTCAATTGTAGCTACTATGCTCTTTAAGGATTCATTGATTTGAAATACGAGTTTGACAAATTAAGGCTTAATCTGTTTGGTGTTAGTATTTAGCGTGATTTTTCCCGCATCCAAATACGCCCCGATTACACCCGAATGTAAAAATTTCTCCAATCAATTCTACTTTTCAACATAAATCGGGAATAATCCCAAGTTGAAGAGTCGAATTTCATAATCTACCCGTTGAATCTAATACTGAATCTCACCTACATGATGGTGTAATTTCGCGTTGCAAAATGCCCAACTCCAACCAAACCATCCTCGATCGCGAAGATCCAATCCCATCTAAAAAGTGGTTCGATTCGCCTATGCTTTTCTGGTTGTCGTTTCCAGTCATATTTTTCGGAGTGATTTTTAAATTTCAGCACTGGCCTTTTGGAAATCTAATCATCGTTGCTGGTGTGGCCGTTTCTCTATTGCGCATTTTTGTTGCCTTCTTCAAAAGACAACGCAATGTATACGCATGGCTTTACCTCATTGGCGCTTTAGCTGTAGTTTGTTGGATTGTACTCTACATGGTATTTGATTTAAATGCGCCCTGGATCAAACTTTTGTTTATGGCGCTGTTCGCTTTTGGATTTATAGGATATTTGCTAAAGCCGTCAAACAAAGAGGGCCTCCTCAAAGAAGATTTATTGAAGGAGGAAGAAGAAGAGGCTGAAGAAATCTAGATATACAAAGTCTATTTCGTAATCTTAATTTCAGTGCGCCGATTGATCGTATGCTCCGGTTCCGAACATTCTACACCATCATCACATTCGTTGATCAATTGGGTCTCACCCAGTCCAATGGGCGTGAAGCGTGAAGCAGCTATTTTTTTCCCTGATAAATAAGAAACTGCCGATTCTGCACGTTTTTTTGAAAGAGTTAAATTGAACTCATCCTTGCCGCGCGAGTCGGTATGTGAGCGAAGTTCGAGTTTGATTTCTTGATTTTTTTCCATTAAGAGTGCTAGCTGATCCAACTGCGCCCTGGCTTCCGCTGTGAGCTTGGCACTGTTGTATTCGTAATAAATGCGGTTGATTACAAATACATCTTTGGGCGAAACATAAATGGTTTCGTTGAATTCGTTGATTAGCAATATTGCTTCGCTTTGATTAAGTCGCTGATAATTCACTTCGGCATTGAGAACAGGCAATACAATTTTCTCTCCTTTGTCTGTAATCAATACATTCTGTGCCTTGCTTTCTTCTGCCAGCTTAAAACGATAATTCAAATCGGGCTGCACATCGGTGAAACGAAATTTTCCAGTCTCATTGGTAAAAGCGATCGCAACAGGATCTCCTTTGTCGTCCAGAATAGTGATGGGTTCTCCTCTTCCAATGTCTCCGGGTTGTTCCACATACACTTGTCCTTCTAATTGGATCGTGAGCAAACTGCCATCTTCCAAAGGCCGCAGATTGAGATCCGAATAATTCAATGGCAACAATTCGAGATCACAAATTCCCATGGCATTGAATCGCAATTCTTTTACCACATTGCCTTGTGGATCGATAATTTGCAACACACATTTGGTATACAGCGTAGGATCAATATCTCCCAGTTGCAAGCGGTACCGTTGATTTAAACGCATAGGTTCGATGTCGAGGTAACCCGTTTCACTTGTCTTGTTGTCGATTACAATCTCTTTCAGTCCATTGGTTACGACAACCCGAACATTTCCTTTGGGCAATCCTTCGCAGCGAAGCAGGGCCTTAAACTGATGTTGTTCTTCTTTTTTCGGTGCATGTTCAAATACATAAACATCATCACCTCCTGAGCCTCCTGTTCTATTGCTGGATAAAATGCCTTTTGACTCGCTGATGTAAAAAAGGGCGATCTCATCTGAAGGCGTATTCAATGGCGACTCCAATACAACGTTGCTTTTCCATTGTTGTGAGCGCAAAGCTTTTTTGATGTCGTATCCACCAGGGCCACCGCCGCTGTTGCTGCTATAGTAGATATCTCCGTTGTACATGCTCGGAAATATTTCGTTGTTCAGTCCATTCACCATCATGCCACAATTGGCAGGTTCTGTCCATCCAGTTTCGGTTTTGTAGCTGTACCAGATATCCATTTGCCCTTGTCCACCAGCGCGATTGCTGCTAAACACCAAAAGTTGTTGTGCAGCATCGTACCAGGGATGTGCATAGTCACTTTGATTGTCGCAGAATGGAAGCACTTCCGGAATTCCCCATCCGGTATCAAGTCGTTTGATCTTAAATATTTTGAGATTGGTGCCTTTGGTGCGCGAATAATTATTCGCACTGCTGAAGTACAATACAGAGTCTGCAACATCATACGTAGCCGGCCCTTCGTCACTTTTAGAATGAAACTTAAAAAGGGGTGTCTTGGATGACCATTCTCCGAAATTTTTACCACGCACTGCACTTTCCAAATGAAAAACATTGCGTTTATTCCACTGATAGTCGTTCACGAGATCTTGTGTGCCATTGGTGATAAACACAAGTTCGTCTTCGAATAATCCGGAGGCTATATCGTCGTTGACAGTATTGATACCCTGTAACGCCTGAATAGTGATTTCCTGTTGCGCCTCACAAACGGTGAACAGAAAAAGGAATGCTATGAATGGTGCTATTTTCAATTTAGAAATACCGTATTGATTTGGCCGAAGTGCCCTTCAGATTAAAGCCTAAAAACGCTTCTGCCGATCCGCTTTGTTGCAATGTAGTTGCCATAAATGGCAAGTCGTAACTCAATCCGAAACGCCACTGGGGTGTGATGTTGAGACAGGCAGTTACAATAACTCCATGCTGGTAACGATACCCTCCGCCAAACCAGAATTTATTGTTCTTTAAGTACAGAACGTTCAATTCGGCTTGCCAGATATTGCCTTCAGAAAGTTTCAACAAACCTCCAAATTGAAGCATATTATCATTCTCTCGTTTGATCATATAACCCGCAGTAACATTGATGTTGTAATACAATCTGGAGAGAAGGTCTTCCTCGCTATAAAACTTTTTTTTGTTGATGCGTGAACTTTCTGCGCCAGCGTAAAAACGATCGCTGTTAAAGAATAGGGCGAAATTGATCACCGGGACCATCGCATTGTTTCTGTTTTGCAAAACAACGTCTTCCGGATTGCGGGCCAAAGCATCGTCTGATTTGAAAGTTTGTCGAATACCTCCTCCCGCCACACCAAAACTGAGCGTAGATTTATTTAGCTGCAATTTGTAAGCGGCTGAAATCAATGCCAATTGTTGATTGCGCAGTCCAATGCTTTCGTTGTTGAAACGTATACCCAGTCCGATTTTTCCTTTTGCAACAGGGGCATGCCAGGATATCTGCTGAGTTACCGGAGCACCTTCAGAGCCTATCCACTGTGAGCGATAACGCAATCCAAAACTGGAAGCATTGTGATTGCCGGCATAAGCTGAGTTGATGTCGTAGAGATTAAACAGGTATTGGCTATAACTCCATTCCTGCTGTGCCAATGACCGACTGGAAAAAAACAACAGAGCAATCAGGCATGGAATAATTCCAAATCCACTGGCTAATCGATATGTCTTTTTTGGATGAATCATTTATCTCGCGATCTCTACAAATCCGCTGAACTTACGACTGTTGATTTCTGCTTCATAGTAATAGGTTCCATCTGGTAAGTCTTCTCCACTTTGTGTTTGCCCTTTCCACACTTTATCGTTGTTGTTGTAAGCGGATTCCTGCCAAACTACGTTGCCCCAACGGTTGTAAATATTCACTGTATTGTCCGAATAAAAATCATATTGAATATTGTCGATGATCCACGCGTCATTGTCTCCATCGGCATTGGGTGAAAGAAGATTATAAAAATGAATATCACAATTCATCGTGATAAAATCTTCGGCACTGAGATCAATTGTTTGCTGATACACACAACCTGCCGGACCTGATATTTCAAGTGTGCTTAAGGATGGAAGTCCCGAAGTGAAGGTCCCGGATTGTTGACCATTCCATGTTATTTCAGCAGATGTGGTATCGGTGCAACCAACAATTTGGATGATGTACACTTCAAATAAATTGGTGCAACCGTTCAGGTATACTTCGTAAGTAACTTGTATCGGAATAATACCTGCAGGTTGCTCAAATCCTTGCGTAAAAAATCCGTTTTCTCCATTTAGGGTAAGTGTTTCAACTTGCCCTGCTGTTGAACAAAATCCAGTATCCTGTGTGGTAATGTTTAGCGCAAAGCAAGATATAACCTGGCGGTCTAGCATAAGTTGGGCTTGCATCGATTGCGCGATTGACAAGGCGAAGAAGAATGATATGACGCAGAGTATTTTCAAATCAATCGTGTGAGTGATCAATTACTATCCATTCTGCACCTGTGCTGATAATGGTTAGAAACTCCGGCAGCGCAAGGCTCAGCGTGTAGTCGTCATTGCCATCTATAGTCTCACCGCTAGAGGGCAAAATGCTTACATCGGATGATGTAAAGGTGGGATTGTACTTGCGAAATTTATAGACACGTCCTTCACATGAAGATGCCTGTGGCAGGTTGATGAAGATATCGCCACTACTTACGTTGCAGATGTAGACTGCAGCATGTGCGTTGAGTGAAATATTGTCCATGGTATAATTTCCTGCAGAAACGGTTTCAAAAGCCATGGAGATCGAACCATTTACTTCCAAAGTACTTGAGGGCACTGCTGTGCCAATTCCTATCCTATCTGTGGTATTGTAAACTGCAAAATCATTTTTGTGCCATGTGGCAAAAGCGATTTCTGCCAGATTAAAGGTGAGCGTATTTGGACCTTCTGTAACGATGAGCAGCGAGTCGTTTTCAACCTGAATGTCATCAATCAATTCGTTGGATGGATCATTGTCCGGACTCACACCAAGACCCAGTTCATTCACATTGACAGCAAAGAGCGCATCGCCTTCCTGGACATAGAGGTAGGGCAATTCAATGTAAAAATCGGTGATGATTTCATTGGTTGGATCACCATCTACTTCATTCAAGACCGTTTCTGCAACTCCGGCTTTATCTGCGTAAAAGGCAAATGGCACAGTGAGTAATTGCGATGTCCCCAGAATTTGGGTGTCTCCCGAACCTGGAAGTGTGGCGCTAACTTCAAGAAAATACAATCCCGCATTCCATGGAATTTCACCCAGTGTAGTATAAAGCCCATTTCCTGTTGGAACACCCCCGCCAATGTTTGTGCTGAAAAGTCCAAACTGATTGGTGCTGATGAGGTCGTGAAATTCCTGGAAGAAGATCGGGCCGGTTGTACTGTCATGGAGAACAGAAAACTGGATGGTTACAAACTGATTGGCCAACTCATTGCCATTGATATCGCGCACAACGGCCTGATAGGAAATGCTGTCTGGCACGTCCTGAGCCTGTACCGCGATAATCATGAGCAACAGCGAGGTGGATAACCAGAACCTGGTTAGAAACTGTAGCATTAGATGTGGTACGTTTTAAAGCGGAAAAGGTAATACCACCAACTCTGGCGATGCACGCACATTGCGCGAGCTTTCAACCCTGCAAAGTGAACAAATCCAGATGCTTACATGGCCTTCAAACTCATATCCAGACTGGAGATCTGATGGGTAAGAGCACCCATGGAAATGTAATTCACGCCACATTCTGCATATTGACGCACATTGCCTTCATGAATTCCACCAGAGGCTTCTGTCTGCACGCGGCCATCAATGAATTGAACAGCTTCTCTCAAACGCGCAGGCTCAAAATTGTCCAACAGAATACGAAATGCAAGTCCCGTTTCGAGGATCGATTTCACTTCTTCCAGATTGCGCGCCTCTACTTCGATCTTGAGATGTTTGCCGGTCTTCTTGAGGTATTCTTCAACATTGGAAAGTGCTTGTTTCACACCGCCGCAATAATCAACGTGATTGTCCTTTACAAGAATCATGTCATACAAACCAAATCGGTGATTGACGCCGCCTCCAATATGGACCGCAAGTTTTTCGAAGTACCTGAAGCCTGGAGTTGTTTTGCGTGTATCAAGCAATTTGCAACCCGTATCTTCAATGAGTGATTGAATGCGATGGGTTTTGGTAGCAATTCCGCTCATACGCTGCATAATATTCAATGCCAATCTTTCGCCTATGGTAATGCTTTGAGATTTGCCGCTGATGTAGAATGCAATATCACCATGTTTGATAGGGGCGCCTTCATCTAGAATTTTTTCGAATTTTAATTCTGGATCAACAAGCTCAAAAACGCGCTGAGCAATATGCACTCCAGCCAAAACTCCCTCATCCTTGATCAGCAGGCGCGCTTTGCCTTGGGCTGATGCAGGAATTGTACTCAGTGTTGTGTGGTCGCCATCACCGATGTCCTCGGTCAATGCGCGTTGTAGAAATTCATCTAGTGAAAATGCCGATGTAGCTGTCATGAGGCAAAGAAACGAATTACCGAATAAATTGCGTTACTTCTTCTTGATCCAGGCCTCTGGATTTTGGGCACTGCCACTTTCACTGCCCACTTTCCAAACTTCGAAATGGAGGGTGCTCTCGTCTCCGTCATTCATCACTGTTCCAAGCTTTTGTTTGGTGGTTACTTTGTCGCCAACTTTGACCGATATACTAGACAGTCCGGAATAAACAGTTTTGTACGAACCGTGCGTTATGATAATGTTTTGACCCGCACCGGGTATGCTGAATACGGAGGTGACTGTGCCATTAAAAACAGCAAGTGCGGAGGCGCCATTTTCAGTATGGAAATCGACACCGTTGTTATTAACCACAACATTTTCCAGTGAGGCATGTGGGTGTTTGCCAAAGGCAGAGGTTACCACACCTGCGCTAACTGGCCAGGGCAATGATCCTTTGTTGCTCTCAAAATCGGCATTGGCCAGTTTGGTTTCGGGTGCCAGTTCAATGGTTTTTGATGACGACTTGGATGCATTGTCTGTTTTTACAGTTGTTCCAGATGCGTTTGCTTTTGCGGCTTTGGCCTTCTGTTCTGCCAATGCTTTTTCCTGTTCCTTTTTGATTTCTTCGGCAATAATCTGCTGAATTTTGGCGGTGAGTTTATCGCGATCTGCTTTCTGCTTTTTCTGCTGAGACCTCAATGTTTCTTCTTCTGTTTTTAACTCAGCAAGCTTTTTCTTTTGATCGTTTTTATTTTGCTCAATCTCCTGCTTTTCTTTTTCTTTGTTGCTGGCCAGTTGTTCTTTGGCTATTTTATCACTTTGCAACGCGGTGATATTGCTTTCAATTTCTTCGCGTGTACCCATGATGTCATGCACTTGGTCTTTGCGTATTTCCGCATAGCGTTGGGTATACTTAAACCGCTTATAAGCCTGGTTGAAATTTTCTGCTGAAAAAAGAAACATGAGTTTATCGTGTGCACTGCGATGGACATAGGCATTGGTAACCATCTTGGCGTATTCGTCCTTCATCAGCTCCAATTGAGATTTAAGCTCTTCTACATCCTGCGATTTGACGCCAATTTCTGTATCGAGTGTTTCAATATCGGAGTTTATATTCGTAAGCAGTTGTTCGCGGTAATGCAATTGTTCGTTTAACATTTGCAATTGTGCCGAAGTTGTTTTCTGATTTTTTTCGGATTCGCGAATCAGCTTTTTGGTGAGCTCAATCTTTTCATTTAGCTCATTGCGCTGTTTCTCCAGAGATTTTTTCGACTGTGATGAAACGTTAGACCAGGAAAAACACAAGGCCAAAACCGTAAGTCCTGAAATAATCAATAGTCGGCTTCTAAATTTTTTGGCTGTTTCCATATCTCCTAAGGGCATAAAAAACTGAAACTTTCCTGAAGAAACGCGGTTCTTCAGTGGTTATTTCGAATCTGCTTCAAATGAAATAAGAATGGAGCCTGTTTTCAGATCAATTCCAATTGGGTATCAACACTGAATCGTGTAAAGTGCAACATGGGTCTAAAGGCTGTCCCGACGCGGGTAGTCCTCAGGAATGGCGAACGGAAAATCGTAGGTCTTATCACTTGTAATCTTTGTGATTTCAAATTGAAGTTCCTGCGTGTTTTTCGGATTCTTCGCTTTTAACGTGCATTTAGTAGGATAGGATTGTTCGCCATCCATGCCGAATTCACTGTAATAAATTTCGACAGTGCGTTGGCGGATAAGGTCATTAAAAATACTTTGCTCCAATCTGTAATGCTCCGGATCGAGCCAATAGCGGGAAACGATGAGCTCATCATCCTCATCGACCCTTTTCAATGTACGCTGGTAGCGGGGATCGTTTGGGTTTACGATGATGGTATCGTCTTCCAGTTTGCGATCATCAACACCAACTACGCGTCTTACTTTTCTTTTGTATCTGGAAATAAGCAGGTGTTTTTCATCATTCACTTCACTGCGAAAGCGCCCTTCATCTTTATCGAGAGCAAGTGCATTCCCAATCAATAAATCCTGCAACATTTCGAAATCCAGTTCTACTCCCACAAGTTCATTGATAACACTGAAATTTCCTTTGTAGTAATACTTGTTGTCTGGAATTTTCGACATCATAATCAGGCTGTCTGGAGTAATCATCATACGAATCATTTCGATGCCAAGGGCAGGGGAAATGCTTATCCAGATAACACTGTCTTTCCGCATTTTGATGTTTGCTTTGAAACTCTGGGTTTCGCCCATCGTCATAAATTCGGCATCTACTTTAAGACCAAGCCAGGTGTAGTCAAATTTATTTTTTTCGTAGTGTCGGAGAAGATATCCCGCAGTGCGCTCGCGAACAGGTTCTTTTTTCGCGGCAGTCTCTTTGCCTGTTTTACAAGCTGTGGCGAATGCAAAAATGGCCAGTATAATCCAGTAAGAATACTGACTTCTTAATACGCTATGTGATGTATGATAGCCTGAGGATGCCACGATTTCAGTCGATGTATTTTTGTTCGTTGATCTTTTGATCCAGCTTCGAACTATTTCCTCCCAGTTGTTTTGCTTCTTTCCATTTTGAAACAGCTTCCGAAGTCCTGTTTAGTTTAAACAATATATCTCCATAATGTTCACTCAGTTCAGCGGATTCTTCTGAGTGCGAAATGGCCTTTTCAATCCAAATCAATGCTTCATTGTAATTCTCCTGACAGAAAAGGATCCACGCATAAGTATCCTCAAACGACGGTTGGCCTGGTGCAATGGTATTGGCTTTCAATGCCATTTCTGCCGCCTGGTCCAGACGTGTTTTGCGCAATGAAAGATAATATGCGTAGTTATTGAGAACGTACACATTTTCGGATTGATATTTCAGTGCTTTGTTGTAATTCTCGTCACTTTTGACGTGGTCGTTTTGGTAATGATAAATTTCACCGAGTGCAGAATAAAACTGACTGAGTAATCCGTCATTTTCGATCACAAGTTCTTTTCCAATGAGCAGCGATTCAATGGCCTGTTGGTTCTGCTTTTTCTTATAGTTTGCTATGCCATTGAAATAATAGAATTCTGGAATACTCGGAAACAACTCGAGTGCTTTGGCGCTTTCCGTAGCCATGTTGTCGAAATCATTCAATGAATTATCAATTGATATGATTTGTTCCCAAATGACACTTTTTGAGGGATCGAGTTCTACGGCTTTGCGGTATTTCTGAAGGGCTTCTTCATCGCGTCCTTCGCGAAAAAGAAAATCGCCGTAGATGGAATAAGATTTAGCTTCTCCGGGATGAAGTGATTCTGTGAGATTCAAAAGTTCATATGCCTGCGGTAGGTACGTCTGATTAAAATCCGTCAGTGAAAAGTACTTCAGAAGTACACCAACCTTCTGATCGATTGAAATATCAACAGTTTCAAAAGCTTTTTTTAATTCTTCATACGATTTGCGATCGTCGCCATTGGCAGCGTAAAATTCTGAAAGTTGATAGTGAACCTGCCCATTATCAGGATCCGATTTCACCATTTCTTCCATGGCTTTTTGCGCTTTTTCAGGCATGCCGTTGCGGGCATAAAATTGAGCTGCTATGCCCCAATACCGTGGTTCGTCTGGAAAAGATTTGGCAAGATTTTCAATTTCGAGTCCGGCTTTTTCGGGTTGATTGAGACTTAGCCAGAGTTCGTGTTGCCACATGGAAAGTTCCTCATACGGGCCATTCATCTTTTCAATTTCATCACAGGTCGCGAGCGCTTCTTTTATTTGCCCGGCGTAGACCTGCGCCCGCGCTTTCTGTTCAAGTATATAGGGATCCGATGGATTAAGTTCAGCAACAAGTTTGTATGACTTTGCAGCCATTTCAAAATTTTCCATCGACATATACACGTCGCCAAGTAGCATTTGGTACCACGGATTTTTTACATCGCTGGCAACGGCTGCTTTGGCATGTGCGAGCGCACCCTCCGGATTTCCTTTGGTTTGAAGGTCAAAGCGGCCTAGTTCGTAATGAACTGCTCCGTTTTGTGGTGAAAGTGCAAGACAAGCCTCAAAAGAAGCGTATGCTTTGTCGTAATTATTTTTGGATTTTTCGAGCTGTGCTTCAAAGAATTTTTCCTGAAAACGGGTATCCACTTTGGGTTTTACATCACCCGGATCTACTTCAGTACCGGGCTTTGCAACCTTGCCGGAGTTTCCTCCTTTGCCAGATTTACATGAAGTATTAACGAGTGCGAGAACTACAAAGAGGTATGTGAGTATGGATTTCAAATAATCAGTCGTTTAGTACAGAATAGTCGCCAAGACTGAGGGATGACCCGCGCCCGTTGATCTGAGTGTATTTACCTATCATGCTTTCTGCAATGTTAGCGTTTCGGATATTGGAAGATTCCAGAACGATGCTGTTCTTAATAACAGAGCTTTCAACTACCGAGCCATGTCCGATCGAAACGCAGGGCCCGATAACACAATTTTTCAGAACAACGCCGTCTCCGATGTAACATGGATTGATCACAATGCTGTTTTCGATTGTCGCTTTGGCCGAAACCCAGTTTTTGTCTTTGTTGTAGCCCAGGTATTTGGTGTTGGTATCTACCATCGCGTCTTTGTTGCCACAATCCATCCAGTCGAGCACTGTGCCGGGCTTGAATTTCGCGCCTTTGTTCACCATGTTGCGCAGGGCATCTGGCAATTGGTATTCGCCGCTGTTCATGATGTTGTTGTCGATCAGGTATTGCAATTCTTCGCGCAAACGATTGCCGTCATTGAAATAGTATATGCCTATCATCGCAAGGTCGGAAATGAATTCTTGTGGTTTCTCTTTGAATTCCGAGATATTGCCTTCCTTATCCAATACGACAACCCCAAACTGACGTGGATCTTCGATCTTCTGCACCCAGAGAACGCCGTCGCCGCTGGTATCCAGTTTGAAATCGGCACGAAACAAAGTGTCGGCAAAGGCGACAGTTACCGGACCAGTGAGAGCTGATTGTGCGCAAAGAATGGCATGGGCCGTCCCAAGTGCCTGATCCTGATAGTGTATAGTTCCTTTTGCTCCGAGGCCTTCGGCAACTGCTATCAGGTTTTTCTCTACTTCCTCACCAAAACGACCTACCACGTATGCGATTTCGTCTACTTTCTGATCACTTAGGGCCACAATATCTTCTACAAGTCGCTGCACTATTGGTTTTCCGGCAATTGGCAACAGTGGTTTGGCCGTGGTAAGCGTATGCGGACGGAGGCGTTTGCCCATTCCGGCCATGGGAACAATTATTTTCATTCAGATAGCTGGTTGTGGAGGATTTATTTCTCCTTCTGAGCGGCGAATGTACAAAAGGCTTTCACGATCGTATTTACAGGATTTCGATCAATGCTGATAGGGGATGTTTCGTTTTCTGGGTTTTGGTGCGTTATTGCCCCTTCTATGCAAACCACTGCCGCCATCATTGCCACCATTGTTGCACTTCTTCTTTTGTTTTTCCTTGCCTACAAACGTTTTGTAAAGCCGGTTTCAAAAAAGTA
>JBJXFC010000114.1:0-4375 GCA_046153915.1 Flavobacteriales bacterium | reverse complement strand
ATTCATCGAATCTGGGCTGTTGTTCAAAGACAAACACCTTATGAAAAAGTAATCTGTTGAAAAATCATCCTAACAAGTTAGGATTATGCTTGAATCAAGACATAGAAATCTCTGCGGTTAAATTTAGTTGCGGAGCAACCACAAAACCTGAAGCGGAGCAACCTCTCTACTCCACCACCAACCTCACAGTACTCACCCCATCTGCAGTTCTGAATGTCATCAAATAAAACCCGGCCGACACATCCTTCACCGATACCTCTATTACCTGATCACCGAATGTTCTTCCATCAGCAATCGTGCGCACAACCTGTCCTCGCGCGTCAACCAACTGAATAGTCACCCTTTCACCAGCAAATTCACGAAGATCTATATGCACATTCTCCGAAGCAGGATTAGGCCACACAGCAGGCATTTGTGACATGGACAATTCATTTACTGAAGTATTTAATTCCGGAGTTTCCAGATACATATCGGTATAGAGATGGTATTCTCCTGGTTGATGATTGATGACAACATTTATATCTGAAACTACGATTGTATCACCCGAAAAATAATCGAACCACATACCGGTATGCTGAAAAACGGGTGTTATGTTCAAAGCAGTCACTCCAAAGTTCCCAACAACTACCACGTTCATTTCATCATCATTCAGGTGAATGGTCTTTCCTACTCCATCCGTATCCATCGAAAAATCAGTTGTACTAAAAACAGGATAGGTCGTCTTCAATTTATTCAACGATGCCATCACCTGATAAACACGATATCGGTTTGGATTAGCACGATAATCCCAACGCACAGGCTTGGCAACAATTCTGCACGCATCATTCACGGTTCCATCCTGACAATGATTGATGGAATAATCGTATCCCAACTCACCAAATTGCCAGATCATTTTTGGACCCGGAATCGGAATATGAAAACAGGCTGTAAGTTCAATGCGCGACAATGCTGTTTCCAAATCATTGATGTCATAACCTGTCGATGAATTCCCATACATCAGGTTTTTGTACATCAGACGTTCTTCATCATGGCTTTCCATGTATGTGATCAGTCCGGGTAAATTCCAGCCACGGTTCTGATACGATCCCCAGGCAAAATTACTGGCGTATCCCATCGATGCTTCCTGATACTCATGACCGAGATTTCCCCAAAGCATATAACCTGCGTTGGCAAGAATTGTCTCCTCATTGTTGTCTGTCCAATGTTCCAGAATCATATAAATATTCGGATCAACGGCCCAGATATGATTGCCATAATCCATGATGGTATTGATGCGCGATTGATCATAGGTTCCGCTGTTTCCACCTATGGTATTTGTCTGTGTCATGCCTTGCGAATAATCCCAACGCCATCCATCGAGGTGGTATTCATTCACCCAATGTTCCATAAATCGTTTTACATATTCTTTGGTCTTCGGACTATCATGATTCCAGTCGAAAAACCAATTGAGGTTGTGAGGAGCTGTTTGATTAAACCATGGATTATCAATGGCAGGCGCGCCCCACTCACCAAAGTTTTCATCCCAATACATGCGCAAAAACGGATTGGGCAAATCGGCATGATTAAAAGCCACATCCATAATGACTGCTATGCCCCGATTGTGTGCTTCATTAATAAATTCCTGCAATTTTTCTTTTGTGCCGTAAGCCTTGTCTGGGGCGAAATACATCGCATTGTTGTATCCCCAGCTATCGTTGCCATTGAACTCTACAAAGGGCATAATTTCGATGGCAGTGATTCCAAGATTCTGCAAATAATCGAGTGTGTCTTTGATGAATTCAAATGTGCGTTCTTCGGAAAAATCGCGCACAAGCATTTCGTAAATTATCAGACTCTCTTTCGCCGGACGAGTGTAATTATTATCTGTCCAAATAAATTCGGTTTGATCAGTTTGCAGAATTGAAACGGGTTCGCTCGATGTAACGTCTTCCGGAAATGGCAGCAAATCGGGATACGTTGTTTCCGGTATCCATCCGTCGTTCCACTTATCGAGAAATTTTTCGGAGTAGGCATCACCAACTCGAATATTGTCTGGAAAAATGTGGTAGTGAAAACGGTATTCCTGCTGCGGAACAAGGTTGTTCAATTCAATCCAAAATGTATTTCCATCAGCAGTTTGATTCATCTGATAATCCAGATCGATGTTCCAGTTGTTAAAATCACCGACTACAAAAATCTGTTCTTTGCCCGGCGCATAAATCTGTAAAGTAGCCGTGGTAGAACTTGTATAGTTTATTCCATCAAGAATTCCCGTTGGCGAATCAGCAATCACATTTTCACCAATCACAGTAATGTAAATGGTATCTGTTGAAGATTCAAGTCCGCTAACGGCATTAAAAATGATTTCGTTCTCACTTGCTTCGACGCCTTCGAAAACATAACTCAACGCATTGGTATCTGCATCTGAAGTCACTTCAATACCATTGATTAAAAGTGAAATATCCGCATCCAATGACGTGATAATTTCAATCTCTTGCGAATCACCAACCTGAATGGCTGTGTTTTGTGCAGGGTTTATAAATACACCCTGAAATCCGCCATCGGAAATATCATAGTAAATATCGCTGCCATCTTCTTCACGCCCAACCAGGGTGCCATTGGTGTTGCGAAAGACCATCGACAATTGCAAAATATCTTCCCCGTTGTTAAGATTGTAAAAATCTGCCAGAGTTAAACCACCGAAGTTGAAGGTATAAATATTGTTGCTGGTATATTGCATCAGCACCTGACTATCCGCAGTGCCCCAATTGCCCACCACATGCTGCCAGTCGGAAGGGCCGTTTGAAACTGTCGTGATCACGCCTGTATGAATATAAAGAGGAATTACGCCCATCACACCAGCGTTGCCAAGTGCTGCATTGTAATAAAGTGTTACCTGATCATCTTGTGTTGGGAAGGCGGGATCTGACCAAAGTATTTGTGCCTGCATGCCAAATGAAATCGCAAAAGCCAGAATAGATACTAGAATTTTATATCTCATGATGTGTGATTGATTGATCAAATGTAGGTAAGTGTAGGTAGTACACTTACATATTTTGTAGATTTGACTTTCCGACATTCTTTTATCTCAGAATTTTAACATCTGTAATTCCGTGACAAAAATTCAGAACGCCCATCCATTACTCTTACTTATCTGCATGATTGGAACTAGTCAAACTGCCATTTCACAACCTGTGCAATTTGTTCCAGACTGGGCCAAACACGCCATCTGGTATCAGGTTTTTCCGGATCGATTCAGAAACGGAGATCCCTCTAATGATCCTACCATCGAACAATTGCGTGGAGCTGATCCACAGGAAATGCCCAAGGCCTGGCAGGTGCATCCATGGGGAAGTGATTGGTACAAATTGCAGGACTACGAAAAACAAAACGGTGAACCCGAGATGTGGAAACATATTTTGAGAAGAAGATACGGCGGCGACTTGCAGGGCATTCTGGATAAACTTGACTATCTGCAAGAACTTGGTATCACTGCGATTTATCTGAATCCCGTTTTTGAAGCGCCATCACTTCACAAATACGATGGGGCGACCTATCATCACATTGATCCCAATTTTGGTCCTGATCCAGAGGGTGATCGCAAACTAATGGCCACGGAAAATCCCGCTGATCCAAAAAGTTGGGTGTGGACGAAAGCCGATGAACTTGCATTGAAGCTGATTGATGAAGTGCACAAACGCGGAATGAAAATCATATTCGATGGAGTATTCAATCACATGGGGATAAATAGTTTTGCATTTCAGGATCTGCTGAAAAATCAAGAAAATTCCATTTACAAAGACTGGTTTATTGTAAAGTCGTGGAATGATCCGGAAACTGGCAAAGGCTTTGACTACGAAGGATGGTGGGGCGTAAAATCTCTACCCGAATTGCGCGACCCAGCAAGACCACCATTGGCACCTCGATCAATGAGAGACATTTGGGCCAAGGAGGTGTTGACACATGAGACGTGGTAGTCGACAATATGCATGTGGGATTGGATGTTGGACGAACCGTCTTTCATCAAGGACATGAGACCACCGACAGTAGGCTTGGCGGTCGTCGGCTGTCTCATAGTGCGATTGACGGCCGTATCGTCGGAAGGAGATGACGTGTCCTCATTTTCGGTATCGTTGTCAGGAGAGGTATGATAGGACTCATGATCATCGTCACTATCTTTGTCATCGGTTTCAGCGAATTGTACCTTGATGTCACGAACAGGATTGAGTATCATGAGTTTCTCTTGAGGAGAGATTTGATCCCACGAAGTACGGGCTTGTGCGGAAAGTTTCTGCCAGGTTTCCTTGTTGAGACGAATGCGTGTCACTTGAGAAGGAGAGATACGCCCACTGCAAGGTGGAGATCGCGAGTTTCGAGGTGGAGAGCGTCCTTGACG
>JBJXFC010000109.1:0-5389 GCA_046153915.1 Flavobacteriales bacterium | reverse complement strand
GCGACTTCAATGAGGACGGCGAAATGGATTTGGTTGTAGCCAATGGATTTGAACGAAACTTCTCATTTTTGGAAGGACATGGCAATGGTCTTTTTGGTTCACTCACGCTGATGGCCGGATACCAGTCGCAAGGCATTGCAGTTGGCGATTTTGACAACGATGGCGATCAGGATATCGCAACAACAAATAGTGGTTCACTGACCTCCTCTTTTCTGGTTGTGAGTTTGAACAACGGCGATGGGTCATTTGCAGATTCGCAATTCTATGAGAACATCAATAGTGCAGGAGAATGTGTGGTTGCATATCTCAACAATGACAATAATATAGATATCGCCATACACTCGCCAGATGGTTATGCCATTCGACTTGGTAACGGCGATGGAACGTTTCAGACATGGACACTTTACCCCAGCAACAACCTCGGTGAAGGAGGAGACCGCACGATAGCAGTTATTGATGCCAATGGCGACGGTAGCCTCGATTTAGCCGGATCACGCCCGGGATCAGATGCGGTAAGTGTAGTGCTTGGAAATGGGGATGGCAGTTTTCAGTCACCAGTTCTTCTCGAGGGAGCATCTTATCCGCGCACATTAATCGGTGCACACACCAATACCGATTCCTTCGAAGACCTAATTGTTTGCAGCAATGGAACAGACGAAGTTTGGGTATATATCAGCAACGGTGATGGCACCTTTGCAGCACCTGTGCAATATCCTGCAGTTGGATATCCTGAAGGGCTCACCTTTTTTGATGCCGATGAAGACTCGAAACTCGATATGATAGTAGGTGCGCCGAATGCCAACAAATTGTATTTGTATCGGGGGAACGGCAATGGAACATTTCAGCCGCCATTGCCAACTGATTTACCAACCAACAGCAATTCCACAAGACTCACCCATGCCGATGTAAATAATGATGGACATCAGGATGTGCTTTCTGCCTTCTACCAGACCGATGCGGTTGGTGTTCTGTTTGGTGATGGGGATGGAGGATTTGAACCCGCCATTCAATATGGTGTAGACCAGGCCCCAAATCGAATTGAAGTGGCCGATTTTAATGACGATGGTGCAATGGATTTTGCCACATTGAACAGCGGAATATTTAATGCATCCGTGGTTTTAAATAATGCTGCCTTTATCACTGCAAACGGCGAGCTTGCATTTTGTGCCGGAGATTCCCTTGTTCTTACAAGCACTCCGGGGTATTCATACGAATGGTCAACCGGTGAAACAACACAATCCATAACTGTTTATTATCAGGATGAATATTCTGTTGCAATAACAAATCAGTCTGGAGATTGTACACTTATTACACCAACTGTTCAGGTTGAAGTGTTTAACGGTCAGACAGTAACATGTGAACTTGATAGCACTGTGGTTTGTGTGGAGAATGGAACATTTTTCCTTAGCGGAGGATATCCATTTGGAGGACAATATACAGGCGATGGAATTGTTGCCAATGTATTCGATCCTGCTTCGGTAGGCGAAGGTGATGTAACCATAACGTATACTTATGAAGATGCCGGATCATGCACAAGTGGAAGTGCAACAGACGTTATCACGGTAGATATCTGCAGTTTTGTAAATGAAAATGAATTGATCATCGAAGTTTTTCCAACGATCACTGATGACTTCATAACAATTAAATCCAATCAACCACTTACCTACTCGATTCTGGACATGAGTGGAAGAAAGATGGCAGAAACAACACGTGTTCTAATGAATGAAATGATTGATGTGAGTTCTTATGCGCGAGGCATGTATGTGCTTGCCGTTAAAAGCAAGAATGAAACACAAGCTATAAAATTCGAAGTTCGATAAATTCGAATTTTGGATTAAAATATTCCCTCGCAAAGACTCGATTTTTCCCCGTACAGACGCGATGCATCGAGTCTCAACGGGGAAAATCCACAGCCCTAAGGCTCTTCTGTACCCATCAGTGCATATTGCAACAAATTGGATCCCATTTTGAGGGCTTTTGTGCGGGTTTCTTCGGAATCTTTGTGGACTTCATAATCTTCCCAACCATCACCAAGATCGCATTGATAATCGTAAAAAACAACTACTTTACCTTCCCAAACAAGAGCAAATCCCTGAGGCGCTTTGCCATCGTGTTCGTGGATTTTGGGAAGTCCGTTTGGGAAATCGTATTTTTGATGATATATCGGATGATTGAATGGCAATTCGGTCAATTCAAGTTCAGGAAATACCTTTTTTAACTCTTTGCGGATGAACTTGTCCATTCCATAGTTATCGGATATGTGCAGAAATCCGCCACCAATCAGGTAATTGCGCAAATTCGCGGCATCGTCGGAAGTGAATACCACATTTCCGTGGCCAGTCATGTGGAGCCATGGGTAATTGAATATTTCCGGACTGCTCACGTCTACATACGGAACCTCCGTGTTGACATTCATCGAAAGATTTTTATTCACGAAATCCACAAGATTGGGAACAGCAGTGGGATTGGAGTAATAATCGCCACCGCCTTTGTACTTCAGAACTCCAATTTGATAGGTCGGAGCCATGGGCACAAAACTGCTAATCAGCGGAAGTATCAATGCAAAAAACAGTATTTTCTTCATAGGTCGATTTGAGGTTCAAAAATAAGCCATCACGTGTTCCTCTAATTTGCAATCAACGGCAGAAATGAACATTTATGCTTTCTTAGCTAATTTCGCCCACTATGAAACGAATCATACAGACCTCACTCGCACCTCAAGCCATTGGCCCATACAGCCAGGCCGTTTTGGTAAATGGCTTTTTATATACCAGTGGACAAATTGCCATAGATCCCAGCACCAACGAATACTTTCAGCGCGATATCGAATTTGAAACCCATCAGGTGATGAAAAATCTGCATGCCATTCTGGATGAAGCGGGGATGGAATTTGGAAACGTTGTAAAGACAACAATTTTCCTTCAGGACATGGGCGAATTTGCCAAAATGAATGCCGTTTACAGCAGTTATTTCTCCGGTAATTTTCCGGCCCGCGAAACCGTGCAGGTGTCTGTACTACCCAAAAATGCGCGCGTAGAAATTTCGATGATTGCTGCGTTGTAAAATCCGTTTTATGATAATACGACCAGCCTTCAATATTTTACCATTGCGCCAATAAACTCCAGAAGAAAAACGGCTAAACCAATCATGAAAATTATTTTGCCATGAGCACGATCTTCCGATGAATTGGCATAGATGATGGTTCCATCGGGCAAGGTTTTTTTTGACCGCCACATCATTAGTCCGAGCACGATACCCGTCATACCAAAAAACAGCAAGGAAATATAGACCATAATGATTTCGCGGTTCGTCCAGCTTTTGGGTGTAAAGGCTGCTTCTGAATTCGTTGATAAACCATTCAGTTCTGGCGCTATCAATTCGCCCTGGTTTTTGGATTTCATTATCATTCTCGCCAAAACAAGATCGTCTGCAGACCATTCATAAGGTTTGTTCAGAATGTCTTTTAATTCCTCCAACGTAAATTGCAATAAGTAATGATCTTCGGGTATGGAAGTGTACCTTAATTCCGCCTGATTAATCAGAAGTTCATTCGCCCGTGGGAAGTCTTCCAGTTTTAGTTTAACGCGGTAAATGGTTTGAGCTGCGGCGCCTATGATATTGCCATCTACAACGGTTGCATCATCCACAACCCATGTTTCTATGCCTTCGTCCAGTAGGTTTTGAGCGAAAACATTCGCCTGGGTTTCATCATAAAAAACCCGGAATGATGGCAACGTGTCAAGATTCATTTTGTTTAACCCAATTTCGCTAAATTTACGACCAAATCACACACCATGTTTCTGAAAAAAGTGGCCTATTATCTCAATCCTTTCAACCTCTTCAAAAAGGATTCAGGAGATCTCAATTTGCGATTTATGCATGGCATCAACAAGATATCTTTTATGATGTTTCTTGTGATATTGGTTATCCTGATCGTGAAGTGGTCGTCGCGCGCTTAACGCCATTGAATAGTCTCGCCGATATGCAGTATATCTTCCCTGATAAATGATAGCACCGGAGCAATCGAATCGGGATTGGGCGGATTAAAGAAATACAGCGATCCCCGGAAAAAATGACTGGTGCTGTCAGTTATAAAAAACTGAATCTGGGATGCTGCGTCACCTTCGATATCATATAGCAATCCATACACCTTCCTTTCCGGATCATTCAACATCGTTCTTCTCATGCCGCTTGCTTTCATTTCATGACTTGCAGCAAAACCATAGGCATCACGGATCATGCCTTCCAGGTGATTTCCAACAGGCAAATACGTGCAATGAATTCTGGCATTGAACCTCGGATAATAAATATTGAACCAGCAGGAATCCGCTGCACCTTGATTTCGCACAATTTCCACTTTGGAATAATTTGGAAGTTCCATGCTCACCGGACAAGTTGAATTGAAGGATGTATATTTCTTTTCCGGAAGTTCAATTCGAAAATATCCGCGGGGTTTGGGAATACCTTCTTCCCTGCCCGACTGGAGCACCAGATAACCTACCAATGCAATGGCAATTATCGAAATCGCTATGATTAATCGTTTTCTCATTCAATTATATCTGACACAAATAAACCACCTAATCGGGCAGTTCCAGAAAGCAGGGCACCAATTTGCCATGAACGCATTGTTTATTTCATCGGTAAAAGAAAATTGACTCTCAAACTGAGGGCTTAATCCTACATTGAACTCACCTTTGAAAGGCAAATTCCTTATGAGCAGTCGCAATTAGATTCCATGGAACTTTTAACAATCGATATCAATAAATCCAGCGCGTTTTTGGATAAAAAGATGCTCAAACTGCTGAAGTCGTGAACAATATTCTTTCGAGTCTCCTTTAATTAGACTGATTGAAATGCACGGATGAAGTATCTGGAAGAGTGACTTTGATCCTTTTTATGCGGCGTTTATCAGCAGATTCGATGGTGAATGTGAAACCTTCAAACTGAATGACATCACCACGACCTGGAATATGCCCTGCCTGTTCGATAACAAAACCGGCAAGCGTGCTGTTATCACCTTTGGATTCTTCAAATAGAGAATTGTCGATATCAATAATTTTATACATATCGACAAGCGAAATTTTCCCTTCAAAAACAAAATTGCGGTCATCGAGTTTGGAATAATTCAATTCTTCTTCATCAAATTCATCTTTGATATCGCCCACAATTTCCTCGAGAATATCTTCCAATGTTACCAGCCCGCTTGTTCCTCCATATTCATCAACAACAATAGCGAGGTGAATTTTGGCTTGCTGAAATTCCTCGAGCAAATCGTCGAGTCTTTTGTTTTCGGGAACATAAAACGGAGGCTTGATAATGGTCTTCCATGCGAAGTCCGTTTCATCTATGTAGGGCAATAAATCTTTGATAAATAAAAAACCCGCAATCT
>JBJXFC010000267.1:0-12838 GCA_046153915.1 Flavobacteriales bacterium | reverse complement strand
GAGCATCCTTGCGAATGATGACACAGGTTTCGGCACTGGCGTAACTCTCTGCACCATCGGGCCAGATCGTCACAATCATGTAACAGAATTCACCACCAAAAATAACATCTGTGTCTACATAAGTTGTGGTTGTTGCACCATCTACTGAGCCGATATAGGTATAGCCGGTGTAGGCGGGAACACCGGTTTCGCACTGGTCGGGTATAAATCCAAACGAGCCTTGTCTGCGATAAATATCATAGCTCACAAATGGCAATTGGTAGGAGGGGAAAGCACCGAGGCAGGGTGTAGGATCCCAGGTAAGTGTAACCTGATTGCCTTGTGCGACTGCTGCAGGATTTTCCACGCGTGGAGCTACAACGCGAATGGACACGGTCTCGATGTCTGTAAGATTGGGATCGCCATCGTCGGTAGCGCTGAAAGATACATAATAGGGTTCACTGCGGACTTCTTCGCATTCAGGATTCCAGCTTAGGGTATTGGCTCCGGCATTCCAGGTAGCATCGTGCACCAATTCAGTAAAAATGCCACTGTAAGGAGTAATAAGAACGGCATCGGTATTGGGGTCTATCACAGTAAGCGGAATGATGAGAGATGATCCGGCATCAACGCAATAATCGGGTAGTGGATTGATGATAGGCGGATCGTTGTTGCAGTTTACAACGGTTATCTGCATATCGCGCAGCACCGAGCCAACCAGATCACCATCTCTGAACTCCTGAATGAGGATGGCAATATTGTATTCACCAGCTACCAGCGGAACATCCCACGTGATATCTCCCGTTTCGGTATTAATAGTAAAAAAATCACTTGGATCTTCTGTAAATAATTCTGGTGATTCCCAACCCTCCAGAGGAAAAAATGCGGCGCCAAGGCAATTTACAAGACTGTATACCAATTGGTCGCCATTGGGGTCATAAGCGCCTGGGTTGTGTTCCCAGACAGTATTGATGCAGGCTATGTCCGTAGGCGGTTTAGTAAGAATAACCGAGTCGTTGTGACCATTGAAGCCGGGCCGAATAACCAACGTGGTAGTGATGGCAAAAACGGCCATAACCGAAGTAGAAGTTTTGTCACCTTCTTCGGTGTTGGAGTCACCATTATTAATATTGAGGATGCCGGCATTCCGGTTGGGATCTTCAACGGCTATCACAAAAGTTCCGGTAGATGCATAAGCGTGATTTCCATAGTAAATATTCACCTGAGTATCGAGGCCCAGCAAGTCGGTCGGCGGGTCTTCACGCGATAAACTGTCGAGCTGATCTTCTGTAACATTGGAGGGTTCGTCACCCCAGCGTATTTTGAGCCAGGGCCTATCGGCTACGGCCGAAGCTTTGGTATAGGTGGTGATTGTAATTCTGTAGGTAAGGCCCGAAATATGTTCGTAGGTGATTTCACCAGCCCTGTTGTGGGTTGCAAAGGCAGACCAGGACGCCAACAAGAAGGAGGCGAAAACGACAAAACGTATGAGGAAGGCCTTTTGCATATACGTAACGAAAGTACAGGAAAATCGATGTACACAACTTGGAAATACGTTAAATATTTCAGCGCAAATCTTTTCTTTGGAAAGACGCATCAAAAGGTAAAAAGGTGTTACGCAATCAAAAATAATGCTTACAACATTATGGATTTTAGCTTTTTTGGGGGCGCAATGGAGAAAGGGAAGGGTTATTCCAAAAAGAAAAAGACCGCGAAAGCGGCCTTTTCATAGGATATTATTCGCTAAAATTATTTCAGTTCTTTCGAGCCAACCATCACAGAAACACAACCTTCGTGTGTGCTTACGCTGTTGGTTTGATCGGGCACAATGATTTTTACAATCAACTGTTGGGTATTGGCCATTTTGAAATCAAAGAGTTGTTTGTCCTCAGAGTTTCCGGCATAGATCAATTCGCCATTGGTATCTTTTACTTCGAATTCTACTTTGCCCAGAATAGGGTGAGAACAAAGCAAAAGGCGGTATTCTTTGCCTCCGTAAAAGGTCAGAAGCAGTTCGGCTTCATCGCCAGGTACCAGAAGTGCAGAGTTGTAGTTGTCATTCTGAACGTAGCCTTCCAGCATTGGCAGGCATTTGTTTTTTGTGAATGCACGGCATTGTGCCACCGCAAACGTTGGCAGCAACGCAGCGAGGGCTATTATGAGTGTAATCTTTTTCATGCTATCGTTTTTTTGGGTGGGTCGTTTAGAATGAGGTGTATTTGCTACGCAGCTCCAGGGTTTTGGTTGCAATGGCCTTCAGGGTTTCGTCGCTGATAGAAACCGAAGATGAAGTGCCAATTACCACTGTTCCTGACGCATCTTTGGATGTGGTAGTCTTGCCGGGATTAGAGGCGGTTTGATTAAATATAGTCTGCAGAGCGTTGAGGTCTTCACCCATTTCTTTGAGGTTGGGCCTGTCGCCAAATTTGGCGTAATAGTCCACAAGATTTTTGAGAGCGAACTTTTGTTCGGCAATGCGTTGTCTCATATCCGGATTGTTATCCATTTGAGCGTAGATGGTAGAGAGGTAAAGGGCCTCCAGCCATCCGCCGGCAACCACCAGGGCCGAAATTTCGATGCGTTCGTTTTCCTTCAGGTATCCGTTGAGGTCGTTGTATGCTTCTGATACGATGTTGAGCAGGGAATCGCGGTTTTCCTGATTTTTTCCAAGTCGCTCTACGAGGTCGTTGGTAAGCGCTCCGTCCACCCCCATGTGGCGTGCGAGTTTTTGGGCTGCAGCGAAATAGGTAATGGTTTGTTGTTTTTCATCAAACATCGCGGCGTAGCTGAGATCTGCACCATAGATACCGAGATTGATGGCCTGGCGTGATTCGCCGGTGTATTTGTCAACGTTTTCAGGAACGTTCAATTTGGAAGCGTCAAATTTGTAGCCCTTCTCTTTGATCAGAGAAGACATTTCAACTGGTGATGGAATTGAAAAGAAGATTTTCTGTAGTTCTTTGATACGTGCATCTTCAGCAGAGTCTTTGTTCTCATGAACCGCTGGTTGCTGCGGGCCTTTTCCGGGCGCATTTCCGCAGGCCATTAGAAACAGGGAGAAAGCCAAAGCGATACTGCCGAGTTTCAATGCATTTTTTGTCATCATTCTTATTTGATTTGGGTGGTTAGAATACTATTTTTCTAATCTGTAATAATCGCTTTAAAGCGCCTCATACGGGACGAGAGATGAAATAGTTTTAAAAAAATAGGTGTTTATTCAAAAAAGATCGCGGTTGGTTGTGTTTCAGGAAATTGCATCGCAGGGCGGATTACAAGCCATGTTCTATGCACGCACAATAGCCTGGAGTAGCCGCGAAAAAGAGGTAAATCATCTTTCGTGTGGAGGAATAAAAATAATGGATTCATGGCTAAAGTCCTGAGTTGGCGCAGGTTTAAGTCCAATCTGCTGTAAACGATGCAAAGGGAGTTAAGATCGCTATTTTTGCGGCCCCTCATGGTTTGGCAGCTCAAAGGTTATCCCGAAAGGTCATGACAAAACGTTCGACAGGGGCAAAGAAGAAATATACATGGTCCCGTAGTTCAACGGATATCCCGAAAGGTCGGGACAAAACTTTTGAACCTGGAAGAAGAAATATACATGGTCCCGTAGTTCAACGGATAGAATAGAAGTTTCCTAAACTTTTGATCCCAGTTCGATTCTGGGCGGGACTACAAAGCCAGATTATAGACGTAGGACGATAGATACAAGACTAACGGGATAGTCATTTGGGTGAATGACGGTGAAAATACAAGCGCTCGATTTTTTGTTCGTCCCGACCTATGTTTACCGCTGATTCAATGAGTGATACATACTACACAGTCGCCGTTTTTACTTACCCCACGGAAGTGATTGTTCCGCGCATAACACTCGAAACGGCGGGAATCGAATGCATCACCAAAGACGAAGAAACCATTACCGCCAATCCGATGCTTTCGAATGCAGTGGGTGGAATTAAATTGCAGGTAAAGGAGCAAGACTTTCAAAAAGCAGTTGCAATTTTGAAGGAAGCCGGAGTTGAGATTTTTCAGGTCTCAGATACAGAGTCTATTTGGGTGTTACGATTGGAAAAACTCACATCCAGAATACCGCTTCTGGGAAAGTATTCGCTGGAAAAACGAATGATGTTCATTTTGGGAGTCTTTATAATCGCAGTGTCTGTCTATTTGTATATCAAATCGCGTCCTGATTACTATAATTCGCTGATTGGTCAGATATGGTGTGTTAAACAAATCAGCATTCACAACAAAATAAACTGGGTGCCTCCTTCGAATACGTTTGAAGTTGATGGCGGACACATCGTTTTATTGGGTAGCTTTGATGAAACAATGATGCTTCATAGCGACGGGAGTTATGATTTGTCGAATATTTACAGAGACAGTATTGCAGGCTATTGGAAATTGGACGGCAATCAATTGGAACTTTTCGGAGCAGATACCTTAGGCGAAATTTTGGATCGTGTTTATGAGATTGAGTTAGACCGCGAAAGACGTGTTTTGAAAAGCCTGGACACCAAAATAATTCTTACATCGGAAGACTATGGATTTTTCAACTGAGATAAAATGCCCCCACTGCGGCTCCGGCGAAATCTCCGCCCCGCAATTCTCCAGAAAAAACATGGCGATTTCTCTTTTATTATTGGGCTTTCCTCTTTTATTCAGAAAACGAACGTGCCATTGTTTTGATTGTTATCAGGACTTCAATTTGGAAGATTAGTCTAGCGGTGCGCGCGGGCATCGCATCGAAAAGTGCCAATTGACCTCATGAAACTTGGCGCTTACCTAAAAATGGAGTGGTGGCTATTTTATTAACGAAAACAATGCGTTTGTTCGCATTATGGAATTGACGTTTTCGAATCTTACATCCAAATACGAAATATGAAAAAGGCCTTAACTCTCCTGGTATGTCTAAGCCTGAGTGTGACATTTTGTGCTCAATACAACCAACTCTGGATTCCGGACACGCTGGCGGGTACAACATTTAATCTGAATCTGGTCGACACATTTGCTCAGTTGCGCCCCGGCAATCAAACAATTACCGCCGGAATTAATAATAAATTCTGGGGACCTACATTGTTTGTAAACAAAGGCGACACCATTCACATGAATGTGCAGAACGACCTGAACGAAGCTACAACACTCCACTGGCATGGCTTTCACTTGCCAGCGGTAATGGACGGAGGACCACATCAGGTTATTCCGCCGGGAACATTGTGGCAACCCTATTGGAAAATTACGAATAATGCGGCTACCTATTGGTTTCATCCACACCTGCATGAAATGACACAGGAACATGTCACCAAAGGGCTGGGAGGATTAATTATTGTTCGCGATGAAGTTGAAGCGGCCTTGAGTTTGCCAAGAGCCTATGGTTTGGATGATATTCCAATCGTGTTAACCTCTCGCCGCTATGACAACAGCAACCAATTTGTTTTTGAGAATACTGCTTATGGCGATTATTTGCTCACCAACGGAATACCAGATGCGGAGTTTACATTGCCACAGCAAGTCGTAAGGATGCGCATTCTCAATGCAGATATAGAACGGGGGTACAATCTCGGTTTCAGCGATAACAGATCGTTTCACATTATTACCAATGATGGTGGTTTACTCAATGAACCGGTAGAGGTAACACGTGTAAAACTGTTGGTTGGAGAACGCGTTGAAATTCTCGTGAATTTAAGCGCAGATGAAATTGGATCTGAACCGGATCTCATGACATATAACTCGGGGCAAACATTTGGATTTCCCGGTGGAGAGCCAAATACAAGCGGTGAGTTTGGGAGTCTGCTCAACAATCTTAATTTTACAGTTCTGCACATCAATGTGGGCGAACCAACGGAGCAGCCAATAACAGCAATACCTGCCTCCCTGGCCTCCAGTGATTACCTCGCAGAATCGGATGCCACCAATTCACGCACGGTGAATATCACAGACGGGCAACCAGGTGGCGATCCATTTTCATTGGATAATAACCCGTTCGATTTTGATGTGATCAATCACACCATCGATGCCGGAACAATAGAAGAGTGGACCATCGTTAACAACAACGTATTTGGACACTCATTCCATATACACGATGTTCAATTTAAGATCATTTCCAGAAGTTCAGGGCCGGTTGGTGAACACGAATCAGGTTGGAAGGATACATTTTTCATTGCCATTGGCGAATCGGTAAGTTTTGTTGCAAAGTTTTCGGACGAAGCTGATCCGGAACATCCGTTTATGTACCATTGTCACTTTGCAAATCATGAAGACGGCGGTATGATGGGCCAGTTTGTTGTGGATGGCGAATCTGCAATCGACGAAAGTGGGGATATAAAATCGGATTACACGGTTTATCCAAATCCGGTGAATGACAAACTCTTTGTTGTTCAAAGTAACAATCAGGCTACGGTTTATTACATCACCATCGTTAATTCTCTTGGAAAGGTGGTAGTGATGTTGCCACAACCCGATTTGAGTCAGGGAATTGACATCACAAAATTATCGAATGGAATTTACTACATGCAGATTACAGACAAGGCGACAAAAAGTATTTCCACTCAAAAATTTGTAGTAGAATAATCTGCCATGCGCACAGCAATTATCATAGCGAGTATTCTGTTTTTTTCCTTCACCATAATCCATGGAGATAAAAAGGAAGTGGAAAGCCTTATTGGCAAGGAGGTGAGTGATTTCAGCCTGCTCAATGTGGATGGAAAATACATTTCTACACAGGACTATAAAGGTGCCAAAGGATTTATTGTGATTTTTACCTGCAATCATTGTCCATTTGCAAAATTGTACACCGATAGGCTGCAACAATTGCACGAAACTTTTAGCGCATTGGGTGTTCCCGTTTTGGCTATTAACTCCATGGACACAGTTGTTTATGAAGAGGAGAAATTTGCTCAGATGCAATTGGTTGCAAAGAGAGATAGCCTCGTGTTTCCATTTTTGCAGGATGGCGCGCAGGTCGTTGGGCAAAACTTCGCTGCAAGCCGCACACCGCAGGCTTTTGTTATTTGGAAGAGAGAGAATAAATGGGTGATCGAATATTCTGGAGCTATTGATGACAACGGCGAACATCCAGAGCTAGCCACACCATTTATTGCCAACGCAGTTAATGAGCTTCTTCTCGACAAGCCGGTGAGTAATCCCGAGACGCAGGCCTTTGGCTGCAAAATATTTTACCGTTAGGCATAGTCTTAATGGCCATGTGAGAATGGAATTTGCATGGACGTAAGCACCATGGGTGGGATGGCAGCGACATTTTCCGCAATCAATAAAAGCAAAGTTACCTTAACTTCGAATGCTTTTTAAGAATTGATCCATTGACCAGTAGCGCCAGACATCGCACTATTCTTGATTTCTTAATCACGGTGTTTATTCCCCTTTTCGCAGGCGGACTGATCTATTATTTAACCAGACCACACAGTATTTATTTTCTTTCGTGGATAGATACTGCTGTTGGGCATAGCGAAGGTTCTCCGGTGCATTGGCCGTCGTGGATGGTCTACCAACTGCCATGTGCATTGTGGACTTATTCTTTTACATCCCTGTTACTCATCATCTGGAAAAGGGTTATCAATCGGCGCAGTTTCTTGTGGATTTTATTTCCTGTAACGCTGGCCATTTTCCTGGAATGTTGCACAGGCATTTACGATGCAAAAGACCTGTTGGCCATTGTTGTCGGTTTTGTGGCGGCCATGTTTCTGCACCCATTCAATACCATTAATCTTCATTCTAAAACTACGCACCATGCTGTTAAACAAGAAACGCCCTGAAATCTTATCAGTGGCTGTCATCATCGTATTTACCTTTTTTGCATTGGCTTCCATCAACGGTTCCATAAAGAACTCCGATTCGGCAAGCGCACCTGCTGTGGAAGAAAAGAAACCCACAGGCGTTAAAATGGGTGAGGTATTGCATACCGAATATTTTGATGTGACCGCCAATTCAATGAGTATTAAGAAAGAAATAAAAACGGGCGATGATTTTGCGGATCTAAAGCCAGAAAAGGGAGTGAAATATGTTGTAATCAACGCCACATTTAAAAACACAGACCAGGAAAGCCGCATGATTCTGGATGGCAGTTTGTGGATTACCTACAACGGCAAAGAATACGAATACGACAACTCAGAGACCTTTATGGTTGAGGGCTGGGGCACAACGTTGGATAACCTCAATCCGCTGATGTCCAAGACAACCAATATCGTTTACAAACTTCCCGAAGAAATCTCGGGGGCTGCACAATGGCAGCCGGGCAGGGCCGACCGCAGTGATGTGATTGAGCTGAATGATATTCCGTAGCACATTGTTGAATTGCGGATTAGGGCTGTAGGTTGTGTTGATGAATTACGCTTATATTTCGCCGACATTCCGGTCTGTGGCAAGGAAGTCGCGACCGGTGAAACCCACACCACGGTATGTCCAAAAACATCAGTGCATTATCAGGAAGAAACGGCCTCGACAAAAACCTCTTTGAGGAACTGGGCATAGCAGCTGCCAAAACCGGCACGCCCGATGCTGAGTCGATGGAGCGCATCCGCCAGGAGTTTCTGGTAGGCAAGTCTACCGTTTACGGCTCAGTGTCGTTTTATGATTTTCTCCGCCCCGAAAACCAGGGCAAAAAGGTCTATGTCTGCAACGGAAGCGCATGCCTTACAGCCGGCACCCAGGATAAATTGCACAGCCGGATAGCTGGTCATTTCAAGGAAGAAGAAATTGGCGAAATGTGTTGTCTTGGCAGATGCCATGAGAACAGCGCTTTTCACATCAATGGTAAAAATTATTCCGGTGATGATATCAAGCTGATAGAATCACTGAAGAAGGAATTTAAACCAACTCAGGAAACCTACCACGTTGGTTCGAACGGAGCCGCCATTCTCACAACGGCCTATCCTGCGGTCGATGAATATTATAAAATCCTCCAATCGGCACTTTCCAAATCGCAGGAAGAATTGCTGGCCGAATTAAAAGACTCCGGTCTTCGAGGTCGAGGTGGTGCTGGATTTTCGATGGCGTTTAAACTCGATTCGTGCAGACAAGCTAAAGGCACCGAAAAGTACATCGTCTGCAATGCCGATGAAGGCGATCCCGGAGCCTACAGCGATCGTTACATCATGGAACAACGACCACATGCCCTGCTAATGGGAATGATCATGGCTGGTTATATCGCAGGTTCGAACTACGGCGTCGTCTATATCCGCGGAGAATATCCCGAATCGGTAGAGATCATTTCTGAGGCGATCGAAGACCTCAGATCAAAAGGACTTGTTGGCGAAAATATTTTCGGAAGTGGATTTGATTATCACTTCAAAGTAATCAAAGCGCAGGGAGCGTATATCTGTGGTGAAGAAACTGCACTGCTTTCTTCCATCGAAGGTCAGCGTCCCGAAGTGCGCGTGCGTCCGCCTTATCCAACGCAACAGGGATTGTTCAACAAACCGACTGTAGTCAACAATGTAGAAACACTCGCCAACCTTCCTTTTATCATGAAAGAAGGTGGCAAAAAATATGCTTCGATTGGAACGGCGAAGTCAACAGGTACCAAGTTGATTTCACTCGATGGATTTTTTAATCGCCCCGGTATTTACGAAGTAGACATGGGAACACCACTGTCATTTGTGATCAACGAATTGGGTCAGGGATTCCGCAAAGAAGTAAAGGCCATGCACATTGGCGGCCCACTTGGCGGACTTGTTCCAATAAGCAAAATCGACGCTCTTACTGTTGACTTCGATTCGTTTGCGCGCGAAGGATTTTTGTTGGGACACGCATCGGTTGTTTGTCTGCCAGAAGAATTTCCGATCATCCAATACCTGCAACATCTTTTCCAGTTTACAGCCCATGAAAGTTGTGGCAAGTGTTTCCCTTGCAGATTGGGATCCACACGTGGCGCAGAACTTTTGACAAAAGCCATGACCAGCGATTACAAAATTGACAGCACACTATTTACCGATCTTATTACAACGATGGAAATAGGATCCCTCTGTGCATTGGGGGGAGGATTGCCCTTGCCCATGCGCAATGCTTTAAAATATTTCGAGGCCGAATTGAAGCCCTATTTTCAAAACTAATTTCAGCAATAAACCTGAATTCTAATTCGAAGAAGGAGACACACGATGAACATGAAAGCCCTCAGCAGCGAACTGATAATCGGACCCGATACCAAGGTCGCTTACATCAACAACGAGCCTTATGCCATTCGCGAAGGTGAAACTATCTTGTCGTTGTTGAAACGCAATTTTGGGGCAGACGCCGTGCCCACATTGTGCGATGCGCCCAATCTTGATCCATTTGGCTCATGCCGTGTATGCAGCGTAGACGTTGCATTTTCGGAAGATGGACCATCGAAGGCCCAGGCATCTTGCCACACGCCTGTAATGCCGGGTTCTTATATCTACCCGGATTCCGAGCGCATTCAAAAATTGCGCAAAAACATTATCGAACTGGTACTTACCGATCATCCACTCGATTGCCTCACCTGCGAGGTAAACAACAACTGCGAATTGCAAACGGTTGCTGCGCGCGTGGGTATCCGCGATGTTCGTTATCCGGAAGGAAAAAATCACCTGGATAGAAAAAAGGATTTGAGTCATGCGTACATGACCACCGATTTTTCGAAGTGCATCAACTGTTTTCGTTGTGTGCGCGCCTGCGATGAAGTGCAGGGAGAGTTTGTGTTGAACATGTCGGGTCGCGGATTCGACAGCCACATCATTAAAAGCGCCAACGATGATTTTAAAAACTCCGATTGTGTGAGTTGCGGCGCGTGTGCACAGGCTTGCCCTACATCGGCCATCTCCGATATTTTCGAATCAAAATCCGTCGAAGTAGATGAAAAAGTTCGCACTGTCTGCACCTATTGCGGTGTAGGCTGCAATCTCGAAGTTGCTGTGAAAGGTGGCAAGGTAAAATCGATACAAGCGCCTTATGACGCTGATGTAAACGAAGGCCACACGTGTTTAAAAGGACGATTTGCATTTTCGTTTTACAACCATCCGGAGCGCTTGCGTTCACCTTTGATTAAAAAGAATGGCGAGTTTGTAGAAGCTACATGGGACGAGGCATACGACTATATCGCCAAAGAAATGACACGTATCAAAACGGATCTTGGTCCTGATTATATCGCCGGAATTTCTTCAGCACGCTGCACCAACGAGGAGAATTACCTGATGCAGAAATTTATGCGTGCAGTTATTGGTACAAATAACATTGATAGTTGTGCGCGTGTTTGTCACTCGCCAACGGCACTTGGTATGCAACGCACCTTCGGAACAGGAGCTGCAACAAATTCCATCATCGATCTGAAGTATACCAATTGCATCATGGTTATTGGGGCGAATCCAACAGACGCACATCCGGTAACAGGAGCGAAGTTGAAGCAGTTTGCGATGAAAGGCACAAGCATTGTGATTGATCCGCGTCGCACCGAAATGGCGCGTTATGCTACTTACCATTTGCAATTGAAACCGGGCACCAATGTGGCCATGCTCAATATGCTCCTTTACTACATCATCAGCGAAGGATTGGAAGACAAATCGTTTATCGAAGAGCGCACCGAAGGGTATGCAGACTTCGTAAAACACGTGATGAGTTTTGATATAAATGAATTGTCGGCCATCACAGGAGTTGACAAAGACCTTGCACGCAAAGCCGCTATCGCGTACGCTCAAGCACCCAATGCGATGTCGTTTCATGGCCTTGGAGTTACAGAACACTCGCAGGGAACATACACCGTGATGTTGATTGCGGATCTCGCGATGATCACCGGCAACATTGGAAGACGGGGAGTAGGAGTAAATCCATTGCGTGGACAAAACAACGTGCAGGGTGCAGCCGATATGGGATGCCAGCCGCATCAGGGTGCGGGATACATGGACGTAACCAAGCCGGAGTACCATGCATTGTATGAAGATTTTTACAAAGCCAAATTGCCGATACACATCGGATATAAAATTCCTCAGATGTATGATGCTGCCATCAATGGAAAATTAAAAGCATTGTGGTTGATGGGTGAGGACAATGTGCAAACCGATCCGAATACCAACCACGTGAAAAAAGCACTGGGTGAATTGGATCTGCTCATCGTTCAGGAAATCTTCATGACCGAAACAGCGAAGATGGCGCATGTTGTTTTGCCCGCGTCGTCTTTCCTCGAAAAATCGGGAACGTTTACCAATGGTGAAAGACGCATTCAGAAAGTGCAGGCAGTTGTGAAACCAATTGAAGGAACAAAACCAGATGGTCAAATAGTTGCGGAACTGATGAACCGCATGGGACACGATCAGCAGGAGTATGATCCAAAACATGTGCTGCAAGAAATTGCTCAAATCGTTCCATTTTTTGCTGGTGTGAAATGGGATGAATTGGGCGACAATGGCAAACAATGGCCAGTATTGCCCGATGGAAGTGATACGGAAATTCTGCACATAGAAACGTTCAAACGCGGAAAGGGCAAGTTCGAAACAGCTACATGGAAACAGACGTCTGAGCTCACAGATAATTCAAAAGATTTCCCGTACATCCTCACCACCAACAGAGAGCTGGAGCATTACAACTGTGGCACCATGACACGCAGGACAAACAACGCCAAAATTCTGACAGAAGATGTATTGCTTATCAATCCTGCGGATGCAGATAATCATTTGATCAAAGATGGCGATATGGTGTGTATCATTAGTCCGCGGGGAAAGATCGATGTTAAAGCAAAAATCACCGATGAAGTGAAGCAAGGCATTTTGTCTTCGACCTTCCACTTCCCTGAAATTAAGATGAACGACATCACCTCGAGTGTTGGTGATAGCGAAGCGATGTGTCCGGAGTACAAGGTTGTTGCAGTCAATATTCGGAAGAGTAAAGGACAGTATAAAAC